>NZ_JBFTPF010000002.1:0-296863 GCF_056398345.1 Paenibacillus sp. 01T442 | reverse complement strand
TAACTTAGTTCCGCTAAGAGCCTCTTGGGCTACTTTGATGCGTTGCTCATCATAAAGGATATTGCTTTTCATACATTTCATTCCCCCTCACCGATATTGTACCTTATTGCATATTGATGACTCCAATCCAATTAGGGGGCTTCAGAGATTTTACGATCAAAAGCTCAATAGATGGAAAACCTACAGGTAATTTTAACCATTTTATCCAATGTGAATAAAAAAGTGATTATTAACTACATATTTTACAGTTAAATCGAGTTTTCGAAGAAATTTCTCGTAAATAGCTGTACATTTTCCAGTTAATACAAATGTGTAGCATACGTGTCTTTCCAAACTTACCAGCACCACCAGCACGGCACCGCCAGTAGCATCAGCACCACTAGCACCACCAGCTCCAATCCTACCAAACGATTGTTTCTTAGTGTCCGTCCTCTACCTTCACAAACAGAAACTCAACACGACCGTAATATCTTTCTCCGTTAAATCGATATGTCCGTGTTCGTTTCGGTTTAATTGATATCCGTTCTCCTCGATCCCCTTACATATACGAAATAGCCGATGTTCATCCATTTGGATTAGCTTTGCGAAATGTGCTAGATACATGGGCTTATCATTTAGAGAAATCATTTTACCTACCTACTCTCTGTGAGGTTATTTGCGACTTAGCATTAAATTAACAAGAATGGGTTAAAAAGTATCAGGAAAATTGTCGGCGATACATCCCAAATAGGGATTGTTTGGTAGTTTGTCACAAACGGTGGTCAGGCAGTCAGAGGTGAACGAGAAAACAACAAAAGGCCGCCGCATCATAGCGACAGCCTAAGCATGTACGAATTGTTTATCTACAGAACCACGATATACACCGTTTCGACCGTTTCTTTTGGCTTGGTAAAGCGCTTTATCACAAGTGGAGTAAAGCTCTTCGAGATGTGTCTGCTCATCAGGGATGACTGTGAGAACTCCTAAACTAATGGTATAGGAAAGCTGTAGTCCAGGAACTAGCGCGCCTTCAGCGGCCTGCCTAAGCTTCTCCGAATAAAGCGAGGAATCTCGTTCACCCATGCCAGGTACCATGATGGCAAATTCGTCTCCGCCGTATCTAGCGAAAAGATCATCAGCGCCGAGCTGCTCTTTCATTCGTGTCGTGAGATCGACGAGCACTTGATCGCCCTTATCATGACCGAATGTATCATTGATGGATTTGAAATTATCAATATCAAACAGCAGCAAGGTGATTGGCTTCTGCATTTTCGCGTAAGCAGAAATGTATTGATTGGTACGTGTGATGAATGTCCTGCGGTTCAGTGTACCGGTCAAATCGTCATAGTTGGCCATGCGAATAAGAGCTTGGTCAGTTTGTTCTTTCATTAAGAGAATGAATCCCGTATTTCCCGCAATCATGACGAAGTATTGGCCTAGCAGCACCATGGTCTGATTACCGTTCATATGATAAAAGCTTATCAATGTTTCGAAGAATACGGCACTAACGGCACGAATCAGAAGAAATACCAAGACTGTAAGATACAGATAGCCTAGCACATGGGTCACCATGGAGGCGGCCCGTTTTTGAATCATTTTGTATGCGGGTATGAGGAGGCTCATAGCGACACCCATGGAAACAAAGGAAATTCTTAGCTTCTCTACGTTGTCGAAAAGAATGATGGAATGGAAGCCCACAATGTTGAAAATTGTCAAAGCAATATACAGGTTACGCGTCAGCTTGCTCAGGATATTCTGAATTTTCAGCACGGAAATGGTTTCAAAGGTATAACCAACGAAAAGTGATGAGTTCACAAGAGAGATTGTAAGTGAATCCGATAGGCCATCACGGAGGATAAAGATCACCCACGCAGTGGCTTGTAGGCATTTTGCATAGAAAAAGTATCTGATTGTACTTTCTTTCTTATGTTGACGCCAGTAGGCGATGATAAACACGGCTGTGAATAGGTGGCCGATGACTAGTGTCAACAGGATGGTTTTCATATCTAAAAGTAGATCCATTTTGAACCTCATCTGACTGTTAGAAGTTTTTGGGATGATCTCAAAAAAATGTCGAATACCATTACTTTACCATAAAATTGAAGTGGTTTGCTTCGAATTTTTGTTAACGATCATTTTCGAGTCGATTCGACTGCATGAACCAAATACTCCTTGAAATGTATGGAACAAGTGTGTCACTATAGAACTATATAGACACAATTTGGATGATGGTGATGTGGGATGAATTACTCAGGACGACTTGTTATAGTGTCGGTTGTTTTAATCACGATCGTGGGTTTAAGAACCTATGGTACGCTTTATTATAACTTTCCCTGGCTTCAGTTTCCTATCTTTGGCATGTGCATCTTATTTGCAAGTTGGGTGCTAGGTACACAGTATGACCGGTTGAAATTCCTCTCCGAAAAAGATCATCTGACGACGCTCTATAACAGAAGGTTCATCATGGACGCTTTCCCTAAGCTCATCACCTCAGTGGAGCGCAGACAAGGGCAGTTGATTTTATATTTCATCGATGTCGATAACTTCAAATTAATTAACGACTCTCGCGGGCACAAGATCGGTGATCAAGTTCTGCAGCGCATCGCGAATGTCTTACTGCTTGATTTACAGAAGAAAGATTTAGCTGCACGGTGGGCGGGGGATGAATTTTTGATCCTATCGACGTCCACGGATGCATCCAAGAAAGAAGTATTGATCAATCATATTCAGAATGAATTAAAGCTAGCTTCGCGAGAGTTCAATTTGGAAATAACCGTATCGATTGGAACGGCTGTGTATCCTGACGAGGCGCGAACCTTAGATGATTTACTGCATGCAGCGGATCTCGATATGTACTCTTTGAAGACAGATAGGAAAAATACGAACATTATAGTTGAAAGTCACTAAATCATTTGAAAGAGCCTGTCACTTGTAAGTATAGTGACAGGCTCTTTTCTCATATCGAAGTGGTTATGACGATGTTATAACGCCCGCATCCGATTATTTCTTGGATTGTGTTCAACTTCTGCAAGACCAAGTACCTCCATTAATGGGGGGACATACATGCCGAATCTGCCGCGGAAACCTTTCTTCAAACCATACCAACCGCCAATTGGGTTTTCAGGAGAGCGGCCCCAAGCTTCAACCGTGCCATCTTTGGCTGGCTTCTGCTCATCAGCGCTGCTGAGCTCGATCCAATCTCCATGCTGCTTGAGCATCTCGTGCAAGTCATGAATGCAACGGTAGTCGTAGTGCAAAACGGTTTTGCCAACCGTGCAAACAAGGATGGCTTTGCCATCTTTCTCGTCTTTATACATCTCATATTCGGAGGTTTGTGGAGGTGTTTTTAATGGCCATGGATTTTCTTTCGTACCCATCACTGTCGACATTGGAATGACTCCTCTGATTTCATATTTGTACTTATGTACAGAATATATCAAATGAGGAAACAGTACAACAATATTAATTAAGTTGACACTTAATTAAGTGTGTGCTAAATTAACGACATGATAGATAAAGCCATTCAAGCGATAACGGAGCCTAGGCGCAGAGATATATTACATCTTGTCCGTGATGGAGAGCTGACCTCCAGCGCGATTGCGTCACATTTTGACGTATCAGCACCAGCCATATCACAGCACCTGAAGGTGCTCGAAGAAGCAGGACTCGTTGTAGTTAGACGAGACGGAACTAAACGATTTTATGGCATAAGGAGGGAAGGGTTTGCTGAGTTGATGCAGTACATTGAGAGCTTCTGGGATGACAGCTTGATGCGATTGAAAGAAGCCGCAGAAGAGGAGGAAAGGAGAAAACATGACGCAAATCAGTAGCAGTGACACGATTAAAAAAGAAATTTTTATTGAATGCCGACCGGAGACGTTGTTTTCATTCTTTACGGATCCTGAGAAATTAGTTCGTTGGATGGGGCGCCACGTGTTGCTTGATCCAAGTATCGGGGGCAAGTACCGCATTGACGTGAATGGCAGCGACATTGCGATGGGGGAATATAAGGAATTGATTCCGAATGAGAAAATCGTGATGACATGGGGCTGGGAGAAATCGAAGGTGGTTCCGCCGGGGGCCAGTACGGTTGAATTTAAACTGACACCGAAAGATAACGGGACGCTTTTGGAATTGACGCATTATGATTTGCCAGCAAACGAAGTTGCTTCGCATGTACAAGGATGGACGCATTATATGCCTCGCATTCAAGCAATCGCACAAGGCCAAGATCCGGGTGTCGATCCGTGGTCAGAGCAAGCTATGCATTAATTGGCATGGGAATATCATAAAAATGACTTCACTAATTTGAAATTGCGGAGGTGCGTAATAATGAGTGGAACGATTCGTCAAGAAGTAACATTTACAACTGACCCTGCACGTATTTACGAAATCCTTACGAGCAGCGAGCAGTTCAGCAGAGCTAGCGGCGGTGCTCCCACGGAGATTAGCACAGATGAAGGTGGGACTTTCTCATGCTTTGGCGGCATGATTCTCGGCCGTAACATTGAGCTTGTACCGAACAAACGTGTTGTACAAGCATGGCGAGTGGCGAATTGGCCGGAAGGTGTGTATTCTCTAGTTAAGTTCGAGCTTCAGGAGAAAGGTTCCGAAACGTTGCTGGTATTTGAGCATTCTGCTTTCCCGGAAGAGCATGGTGAGCATCTTGCAGCAGGTTGGCATACGAATTATTGGGAGCCGATAGCGAAACTATTGGCTTAACGAAATGAAGCAGCGCGCCAATGGTTGGCGCGTTATTTATATTGAAGAGGGAGGTTGGTAATATGGTTGATGTTTTCACTGAAATAATAATCAATTGTCCTCGTGAGCAAGTATCGGAATACGCGGCTAACCCAGATAAGGCACCGGAATGGTATGTGAATATTAATTCGGCCGAGTGGCAAACAGCTAAACCTCTCCAGGCAGGGTCAAAAATTGCTTTTAAAGCCAACTTCCTAGGTAGACAACTTGCCTATGTGTACGAAGTCACAGAATATTGCCCTGGTCATAAACTTGTGATGAGTACCGCCAACGGCCCTTTTCCCATGGAGACAACGTATACGTGGGATTCAGTGAGTAGTCGTGCCACACGGATGACTTTGCGCAACAAAGGAAATCCGACAGGCTTCTCCACAATATTTTCTCCGTTTATGTCTTTGATGATGAAARGGGCTAACCAAAAGGACTTGAATAAAGTGAAGTTGATTATGGAAACGCGCTCGTGAGCGCACTGCAGCGAAATCATAAAAGTAGAAGAAGCACCCGCGAGGGTGCTTCTTCTTGTAAATAAAGCCGATACTTACGGTTTGTTCGGGACAACGCATGTGCCGTCCAAACAAGCCTCATCGCTGGCTGACGCTGCAACCTGTTTCGGCTGCTCGGCATCCCAGAGCTGTTGCATAGCGTTTAAGTAAACGCCGCTTGCTTGAGCTCCAGATATGGCATGCTTGCTGTTAATGACATAATACGGAACGCCGCGGATTCCCATGCGGCTGCCATTCTCTTCTTCGGTCCGCACCGACTCGGAGAACTGATTACTTGCGAGAACGGACAAAGCTTCTTCCCGGTCGATTCCCACGGCTGCAGCGATGTCCGCAAGGACACTATGGTCGCTGATGTTTGTGGACTCCGTGAAATAGGCACGGAACAACAACTCGGATATAGCGGAGCCTTTGCCCTGTTTCTCAGCAAATAGCCGTAAACGATGAGCATCGAATGTGTTCGTCAGCACGAGGCTATCGAATTGAAAGTCGAGCCCTTCTGCCGCCGCTTGCTGGCGCATCTTCTCATTCATGGCGATCGCCTCTTGACGGCTCATGCCGTAGCGGGAAGAGAGCATATCATAGACGTCATGGGGAACGCTTTTAGGTGCGTGACGGTCTAGCTCGAAGCTGCGATAGACAACTTCAACCTGATCGCGGTGTGCAAAGTTCGCCAGAGCTTGCTCAAAGCGGCGTTTGCCAATATAACAGAACGGACAAGCAAAGTCCGACCAAATTTCAACTTGCATGAGGTTCACCTCTTTGTTGGGTTAATAAAACGGTTATTCATTGAATAATAGCGCAATACTGTCATGAATGGAAGTCGGTTTTTTGCCGATGAGCTTCTCGAGGTCTGTGGACGTGCGTCCTTCTGTTCCTGCAGCCATTTTGCTGTCAATGGCAACTACGAATTGAACAAGCCCCTCAGGCAGCCCAGCCTGAAGCATACCTTGCAAGGAGTCAGCGTCAGAGACGGATTGGTAAGCTACTTTTTTACCGGATACGTGTGATAAAATGTCTGCTAATTGCTCATAGCTCCATGACTCGGATGACGCTAACTCGTACACTTGGCCTTGATGTCCATCTTCAGCAAGAACAGTTGCAGTTGCCAAGGCTAAATCATCGCGTGTCGCTGTATTAATTTTACCTGTCCCAGCTGAATTTATGATGCTGCCGTTATCGATGTAAGCGTGCAAGCTTGGATTAATGTAAAGCTCCTGATACCACGTATTGCGCAGGATCGTTGTTGAAATGCCTGATGCCTTCAGCGCGAATTCGGTTGCTAGATGGACGTTAGCCAGAGGGGCGAAAGCATCGATATCCGCAAAGGCGAAGCTTGTGTAGACGATGTGTGGGACGCCAGCTTTATGAGCGGCTTTAATAGCATTAACGTGTTTACGAATACGACTGATCGATTCATCTTGTGGGGAAGAAATCAGCAAAAGCTTAGATGCATCCGCATAAGCTTGCTCCAGTGAGGCTGGATCATCCCAATCACCATATCGAACTTCAATGCCTAGCTCTGCAAATTCAGCGGCTTTCTCTGTATTACGGACACTAACAGCAATCTCGCTTGCTGGAACTTTTGCTAATAAATGCTTGACGACTAATTTCCCTAATTCACCTGTTGCTGCGGTAACGATGATTTTTGACATGATGGATGTCCTCCTGTTTATATAAAATGTAGTTGGATAATTCGGCATAGTCATATATTATTATAGTAGCTCGAAATATGTAAGTAGTCATTATAAAGTGACCTAGTCATAAAAATAGAACCATCAAGGAAGGAGCGGGATTGCGCATGTCTCGGACAACGTTTCAGGGGGAAATTCCAGAGGAACAAATCGAAGTCTGCCCCGTTACCGCAACCCAAAATGTCATTGCAGGGAAGTGGAAAATTCTTATTCTGTGGCATTTAAGGGAAACGAGGAGATTCGGTGAGCTGCAACGACTGGTGCCAGGCGTATCAAAAGGTATACTGACTTCGCAGTTGAGAGAGTTAGAAAAGGATGACATGGTTCACCGGAAAGTCTATCAGGAGGTCCCTCCGAAGGTGGAATACTCTCTGACGGAAGCAGGACGAAGTTTCATACCGATCCTCGAGCGTATGGGGGAGTGGGGGAAGAAGTATGGGATGAGTAATAAGAGTGGGGAATGAAATCCGCCGCAAATAGCCAGATTATTATATTTTAAAGAAAGCAGTGATTTGTATGAAGGTGAAAAATAACGAGAATAGCAAAGTAAGCTTGGCTGATCAACTGTCTAAACTTAACAAAGAAGAATTGGTTGCGTTACTTGTCCACTTCTCGGAGGAAATCAAGGAAGTGGAGCAATTGCTTACGCTTAAATTTCAAGATTCCAGCAGTAGTGAGGCATTAACTTCCTATAAAAAAATGATTCGAACCCATATCAAACAAAACGCAGACCGATATGGTTTTGTCGCGTATCGCAGCGTGTCCAAGGCTGTAGTTGGAGCAGAAATGGTCATGGTCAAAGCCGAAGAAGTATTGGAAAGTGGGCAGCACATGCCCGCTGTCCAAATAAACTTTTGCATTCTGCATGAGATGGGGGATTTACTTCAATCCTGTGATGATTCTGATGGCATCGTAGGCGGTATGATTCAACAGTGTCTAGGATTCATTAATCAGGTAACGAGTGATATCGAAAGCATGTCCAGCAAGGACAGAGTGGACCTTTTTCAGCTGCTTTTAAAGGAGTCAGCGCATGCAAACCTCGAAGGATGGAGCGAGTGGCAATTATCAGTTCTGGAAGACGGCATGCTACTGATAAAGAATGAAAAAGAGAGGGCACAGTGGGAACAGCAACTAGCTAAACTAGTTAAGGATGAAACCAGTTCCTCCTATAGTTCGTTTGTTGCTGAACAAGTCGCGTTGCTCCAGTACAAGGTGATTCAGAAGTTGGATAGTCCAGAAGAGGCAGCGACTTTCTTGCAAGATCATCTCGATTTTTCCGATTTCCGTAAGATGGCCATTGATGATGCAATGGAACAAAACCAATGGGATAGAGCGTTGCAGTTAGTTGAGCAAGGCGAACGTCAGGATGCAAGTAAGGGTTACCCAGGATTGGTTAATAAGTGGAAAAAGTATCGATTCGAAATTTATAAATGTACGCAGCAAGTTGAGAAGCAAATAGAGCTTGCGGAGGAATTTGTATCACAAGGCGAATATTCTTTTTACTTGATCTTAAAAGAGTTATATAGCAATGATGACTGGCAGGCTGTAAGAGAGAGGATATTGAATGAACTTGAATTGAGTCGAGGTTGGCAAACAGATGCCTTATACAGGCGTTTGCTTACAGAAGAGAAGGAGATACAGAGACTGCTTCATTATGTCCAAAAGAATAACAGCTATGTGGTGGAGTATTATCAGTTCCTAATAGATGAGTATGCAGAAGAAGTTTACGATTTGTTCGTGACCTACATTACGAAGGAAGCAGCTAATGCAACGAATCGAAATCAGTATAAGAAGGTGTGTCAACTCATCCGTCACATGATCAAAGCGAATGGTGTTGATCGCGCGGAGGAGTTAGTTCAACATTTCCGGTTGAAATATCCGAATAGATCTGCTTTTTTAGATGAGTTGGACAAAATTAATTAGTACACCCCCCGACTGCGAGAGTCGGGGGGTTATTTGGGTTAACTAGTCAAGTTAACGTATATGTAGAAGTGTTCTTACTGTGGATTCGCAATAATTTTCCCGTTTTGCCACTCGAATTCATACTCGAATTGTTCGGTGGAGTCATAAAGGGCTGGTGAGTACGAAGGAACAATGTGTTGCTCCATACGTTGATCCACGAGCTGATTGGGCTGACTCTCTTTGGCAGCAACACCTAGAACCGATAGGGACACTATACAGAAAAATACGAAACCTATTTTGGCTGTCATCGTCGGATGCCTCCATTACAATAAGATATCTTCATCTTACGTTGCGTATGTCATTGCAGTATTAGCTGAAAGTAAAGAGATTGTATTACTTTTATTCTTACCCTACTCTCACAAGATGAAACAGGTGAGCTGTGTTAGTCGGATTTCCCCGAACTAAAACGAGGATTACTTGTCAAAAAAGGCCAATAGTTCGATTTTGCCGAATTAAATACCCATTTCCGCTGTGTAAGTGTTGTTTTGGTCGATTTAGTAGGGCTATTTAGGACTAATTGGGTTGTAATGGCGCGGTCAGTGAAATTAATTCGGCAATTTCGGACTAAAGTGTTCTGGTGGAGTAATTCATCAGTAACCCTCAAATCGGAAGCGTTTCCAAGTTTGTCAGACCCTTGCTTTAATTCATTTTGACCTCTGTTCAAACTCTTATAGTAAGAAATCATAGATTCATATATAATTTAGGAGAAAAATGTCGAAATCATAGATATAATCTACGTTTTACATAATGGGGGAGCAGGCTAGCGTGAAACGTAAATTGTGGCAGCAAATTGGAATAGGGATCGTCGGAGGTGTTCTTGCAGCCATTGGGCTTGCCGCGTATATCCCTTTGAATACAGAGATGAATGACTCTCCGAATATGGGTAAGCGTCATGCTATGATTCGACTGGAGGATGTCGGACTTGGCGGCGACTACAACACGCTCGAAGGCCTAGGGAAATTGCGKGCCGTCATGACCTATATCGAGTCTGAGCATGTGCCTTTTCATGTTGCTGTGATTCCAAGAAGGATGAGTTTGCAAGATGACGGTGTCTGGAAGGAAAAAGGGATCGATGATCCGAATCCAGATGAAGTAGTAAGCGCATTCATTAAGCTTCTTCAACAGGCAGAGCATCAAGGCGGCGTATTGGGTATGCACGGGTACCGGCATCAATATGGCGAGACGTATCGCTCGGATGGTGAGCAAAATTCAGGAATAGGCTCAGAATTTAACATTAAAGATGCACCGGAAACGCAAGAGCTCTCTTATGCGGCGGAACGGATGAAAGAAAGCTTGGCTGCTTTTGCTGGCGCGGGTTTACATCCGGCGTTCTGGGAGTCTCCCCACTATAAAGATACCCATGAGCAACAGGCGGTGTTTCGTTCCTTCGTCGGCCTTATGTATCAGCCTGATCTCTACGCCAAAAATGCCCGTGATGATATGAATACCTATGATACGATTAATACGTACGGACAAGATAGTTTGGGTTCGGTCTATGTCCCTGCGCCATATCGCTATATAAGTGATGCTGAATCGGTTGACCGGATGTTGGAGAAGGCAGCGAAGGATGACGGACTAGCCTCCTTTTACTTCCATCCGTTTTTGGAGTTCTCGCACCTAGAGCCTGTAATGGCCGCAGATGGAAATCCAGAAGAGAAGGACGGTATTCCCGTCTATCAATATAAAGAGGGAGACACGGGCTCCTACCTGCATAAATTGATTACTGGCTTCAAAAAACTAGACTATCGCTGGATGTCGCTGCATGATATCGTCCCTTTCACCCCAGCGCATCGCGTGATGCTGCCACCTAGAACCAAGCTGCAAAATGTCATGTTTGGCGATGTTACAGGCCGTGGACATGCAGATGTCGTTGTACGTCAGCTGCATCGCGTTCTGGTTATTCCCGGGAGTTATGATATGCCGAGAAATCGCCCGCAGGAAGCTTCACAAGTATGGTTAAGAGAAACGTTTGGACCCGAGGAGTCACTCCTGCTTGTCGATGTGAATGGCGATGGGAAGCAAGATCTGCTCGCATATAACACGGAAACGGGAAATGTGCGGGTGGCCATAGCGGATAAGCGTCAGTTCTTGCCAGTCCGCACAATCGGCGCTTTACCAATGGGACTTTCTTATGTTCGCGCGCTTCGATCTAGTCATGGCATGGGCTTAATTGCCAAAGGAGACAAGGGACTTGTGCAAGTTAACCTGTTGAATCAACAGTTGACATATACAGAGACAAACACAACGTTGCCCGCGGATGCAGAGATTTTCACGGCCCAAATGCAGGACACGGATGAAGATGATGATATCCTGTGCGTCTCACATAAGGAAAGACGTGTATCCATTATGTATCATCAAGGGCAAKGGATGTTCGCTGAGCCCCAGACGGCAGGCGGGGTTTCCTTTGGAAATAGCGACCAACTGTTAGTCGGCGATACGAATGGCGACGGGCGAAGCGATTTAATTGCCTACACGGCCGAGACGGGCATTTGGCGGGTATTCCAGAACGAGGGAGGGAACCATTTCCAGCCGCTGGACAATGAATTTGGCCCTTKGGCACAAGGGAAGGAACGGCGGGCAATGATCGCTGATTTTGACGGCAATCAGAAGCTGGATATTGGCTCCTATAACGAAACGGAGCATGTGCTGGATTTGGCGCTTTCGTTTCGAAGCGGAACGCCGTAGATAGAAAAAAGCACCCTGAGGGGTGCTTTTTCTGGTTGTGAATTGACCAGAGCGTGTACCATGCAATCTGATATAATAGGAAGCGTACATACGAGATCATAGACCACTAGAACAGTCATCATATGGAGGTTACAACGCAATGGTAAACGCAATCCTAAGCTTTTGTGTCAAAAAACAAATTGTCCGTGCAGGCATTTTCGTTCTGCTTATCATGGTGACGTCGGCATGTTCGTCATCACAAGTAGATGTTGATATTGCAACACCTTCCGCAGCAGCGTCCGCGTCTAACAAGGCAACCGTCAAGGGATCGGATAAATCTGCGGTAAATAAGCGAATTCCCGCAAAAGTAGTTCGTGTCGTTGATGGTGATACGATGAAGGTTTCCTTTACCGAGGGTGGCAAAGCCAAAGAGGAAACGATCCGTTTGCTGCTTGTAGATACGCCAGAAAGCGTGGATCCCGAGAAGCCTGTTCAGCCTTTTGCGCTGGAAGCGTCCAATTATGCCAAAACGATGCTCACAGGCAAAGATGTTCAGCTGGAATTGGATGTATCGGAGCGGGATAAATACGGCCGATTACTGTGCTACCTTTACATAGGGGATAACATGTTCAACGAGCTGCTGCTCGAAAATGGCTACGCCAGAGTTGCGTATATTTACCCGCCTAACGTGAAATATGTGGATCAGTTCCGTGAGATTCAGAAGAAGGCTCAGCAGAAGGCATTGAACATCTGGAGCGTAGAAAATTATGCGCAAGAGGATGGGTATCATGAGGGTGTAGTGAAGGGTGGCGCAACGCCATCGGCGAAGTCAACCACAACGACAACTCCGAAACCTGTGACTACATCGCAACCATCGACAACAACGACATCGAAACCATCGGTGATTTACAACTCCTGCAAGGAGGCCAATGCGGCTGGTGCTTATAAAATCAAAAAAGGCGAGCCAGGCTACAGCGCAAAGTTAGATGGAGACAACGATGGTATTGCATGTGAGTAATGATAACCGGATTAGATGGATTTTCTCCCGCTATTTTTGAGTGTTTTGGTAAGTTGGAATGAATAAATGGATTTCCTACATCTAAATTCATACATTTTGGCCGAAAAGTGAGATTGGCGCGAAAACAACTGTATGTTTTCCAGTTAAAGTGAGATGCGGAAGGGAATCGTCGAAATTAACTACGTATTTTCCAGTTATTTGATGAGTGGAGCCTAACTGGGAGTTGTCTCAGCCGCAACATATACGGCATCCCTGCAAATGTTGAAAAAAAGCACCCTCACGGGTGCTTTTTCTAATTCTTAGCCTACTGCACCGAAGTTTGCTTATCATACTGATTAAACATCATGTTGTAGATGGCTGCCGACAATACAGCAAGTGCCGCCAACAAGATGAACGTCCAGGTAAAGCCGATCCAACTGCTGATTGGGATAGATAGCGGTGCTATGGTGCGCCCGAGCGTATAACGCAAGCTAGAAGCAGCAAAATATTGGCCGCGGATATGATCCGGCGCCAGTCTGGACACGAAGGCTTGCTGTGGTCCTGCGGACATGAGCTCGGCAAGCGTGAAGACGGCTATCGCGATAGTTAATCCCCAGAAGGTGGACATCTGGCAGAACATCACCATGCCGAGCGCGTAGAAAAGGGCCCCGCCGATGAACACATAGCGATCGCGATACGCCAGCATCCATTTGGTCACGATGACGGTGAAGAGAGCTACGAATAAACCATTTTCGGAGACGATTAAACCGAATAGCTGCTTACCAGTGAGCTGGAGATCCCAGTCATGGTAGGAGAAAATCGTCGTGAGCGGCATCGTTTCTTCCAAGAAGACGGGAAAAAGCAAGTCGAGCTGCATGAAGGTCTGCGAAAGCAGCACACCAGCGATGACGAACAGCAGGAATACGCGGTCTGTGGCAATGATTTTGTAGTCGCGCAGCTGCACCGCGATGGCATGGTACCAAGGGGTGCCAGCTTGTGAGCGATGGCGATCCGCTAGCTGTTTCGGCAGTGTTTCGTTTAAGCGTCTTGCCATCATGAGTGCGAGTAACACGCAAACGACAGCAGCCGCGGCCAGCACGAGATATGGATTGTCCTTATACAGGAGGGAGCCGAGCAAAGGCCCTACAACGACAGCCATGTTCGCGGCTGTATAGAAGATGGCGAACACGCTCGAGCGATGCTCCTCATCCACGACATCCGCCACCATAGCTTGGCTGGCAGGCCAGTACAACGATCCGCAAAAGCTAGCGAAGCTGAAGCCAATGAAGCTCATAATGGGCATGGCCAGCCATGGAGAAGCGGCTAGAGCGAAGATCCCGTAGCCCAGCGCTTGTCCCAAAGCGGCGATCACCATCATTCGTTTGCGCCCGAAGCGATCCGCACTGTACCCACCGAGCAAATTGCCGAACACAGAAAGTGCCTGCGATAAGACGAGAAGAATGCCTGTCCAACCTTTCCCGAAGGAATTGGCGAAATAGATGGATAAGAACGGAAAGAATGCCCAAAAAATAACGTTAAAAGCGGTTTCTCCGCCGAGGCGGATTTTTAAATTAATGTCCCAATCTTTGATCTTCATTATTTAATTTACCTCTGGTTAATTTAAGTATCTCCCTATCATACTACCAATCTTCGTGCGGAGACAAGGCGGCTGGGAGAATGAATGGTTCCTGTTGTACCAAATATTAACGGGAAAAGGAGCTTGCCACAGATGAACTGTGACAGGCTCCTCTTCATTTAATCGAGGGTAATCGAGGCAATACTGCCATTTGTCTTAAAATCTTGCGTATATGTCACCACGGCTTTGGCCGTTATGGTGCCAGTAGGTCCAGTGATGCTAACTGTTGGCGTGGAGGAATAGCCAGCACCCGGATTCGTGATCGTAACGCCAGTCACCACGCCATCCGTGACGATGGCTGTTGCGGTTGCGGAGGTTTTATGCCAAGTTGCCGTTCGATTCCCGTTGTAGCGGTAGAAATTAGATACTTCATCCAGACGCTCGTTGGTGATGCCGTAAGGCCCAAGTACCTTCAGTAAAGCGGCTTTGTTTCGTTGTGCGAGCTCATGACTTGGTTGGCTGTCTAACCCAGATGGCGTCACTCCGCTAAAAGCTGTTCGAAACACCTCAGTAGGTACGCCAAGAGCGGCGGCAATCAGCACAACGGGCCGTCCTTTATCCTGAGGATCTGTTGTGAGACCACCTGAAATGACGACGGAATAAGTAGAAGGATTCGTAATTCCGTTGGTTGCTTCCCCATTCGAAGGATTTGAGCTTGCCGGCGGGCTTGCTGGTGCTACTGCTCGTCCTCCTTCTCCTTGCCCCGGGCAATCCAAGCCGTCGTGGTTAGGCGGAGGTGGATTTTCACCATTTACGCGAGGGCCACCTGGCTTGCCGGCTTCCCCTTGCCTTGGCTTAGGTTTTGCTGGCTTATCCTGTGTTGGGGCTGTAGTCGTTGTTTGCTCGGATTCTGGTGCTGCTAATGCCTTGCTGTTAGCTCCTAAAGCAATAACACCACTGCCTGCTAATACAACGGTTAATGCGCTTGCGAGGATGATTTTCGTTTTTGTGTTCATGGGGATCTTCCTTTCGTTTTCGTAGATTGGTTGTTCCATGAGACCTATCTTAACCCCACTTGGTGAAATTACGGTGAAAGCCCGAAGGCGATAGATTATACTTAATCGTAATAGAGCGAACGAGAGATGGTGGTTTATCGATGAAGCTTTTATTAGCGGAAGATGACGTGAAATTAGGCGAGCTAACGACGTATATGTTGAAAAAGAAGACCGGATGCAGCGTCGATTGGGTGCAAACGGGGAACGATGCCTTCGCCTATGCCGCAGCCTTTAGCTATGATGTGGTCATTCTCGATTGGATGATGCCCGATGGAGATGGGCGCGACACCTGTGCTAGGCTGCGCCAGGCTGGATATCGAGGAGCTATTCTTATGCTCACAGCCAAAGACGGGCTGCGAGATCGGGTCGAAGGGCTGGATGCGGGGGCGGACGATTATCTCGTGAAGCCTTTTGAAATGGACGAGCTGTTGGCGCGCTTGCGGGCGCTGATGCGCAGAAGCTTTGCTCCTTTGCAGGATGACGTTGTGCGAGTGGGAGAGTTGGAGCTGCAGCGGACGAATCAGATAGTTCGGCAGGGCGGTCAAGAGATTCAGTTGTCTCCGCGTGAGTTTCAGATTTTGGACCTGCTGCTGCAGAATAAAGGGCGGACGCTTACGCGTGAGGTTATTTTAGATAAAGTATGGGGCTTAGATGCCGACGTGAATTTAAAATCGATCGATGCGATCGTTAAATTAATTCGTAAGAAGCTGGAGTCTTCCGATGCGCGGGAGCTCATTCAGAGCGTGAGAGGCGTAGGGTATAAAATTGAAGCGTAACAAGAGCTGGCTGAACAAGCGCATGTCTGAAGGGAATTTATTTGACCAGACACGCCATAAACTTACGCTGCAATATAGCGGCGTGTTGATGATCTTTCTCGGGTTATTCGTTGTCATTGTGTATGCTTTGTTATATGTGTTCATCTGGAGCGACCAACGGTCTCATCTGACGGAGTTGACGAATAGTGAGCTGCAAGTTTTGCAGAAATGGGTGGATGGGGACACCAATCCGAAACGTCAGCCACCACGCTCTGTGGAAGATGCCTTCTCGATCAGCGCGGATCAATCGTTCTATTACCTCATTTCCGATACAGGGGCTGTGCAATTAGGTGATGAAACGCAGCCGGAATTGCGAGAGCAGATGATGGCTTTAATCGCGAAGGGGCAGTTCAAGGGAGAGCGAACTCAGCAAACGACCTTGCAGACGTTCGACCAACCTTCGGTGGACGTCCAAGGTCGGCCGCAACACGGGGAGGATGCCCGGTTTCTCGTGACCAGTCGGGAACTTAAGAAGAAAGGACAGTTGATCGGTACCTTATATGTGGGGAAGGAGGTCACCTTTCAGCATCAGCTGTTTCGCTTATTGCTCATCCTGATGCTAGGAATGGCGCTGCTCTTCTTTGTACTCGCGCTGTGGTTCAGTCATCGTATGGCGCGAAGAGCGATCATCCCGATTGCCAAAACGTATGAGCGGCAACGCGAGTTCGTTGCCGATGCTTCGCATGAGCTGCGTACCCCGCTCAGCGTCATGCTCACCTCCATCGAGGCGCTGCAGCTCGATGCGGATGAAGACAATCCCTTCACGAATAACGTGCTGAAGAGTATGAAGGATGAGGTCAACGCCATCACAAGGCTGACCAGTGAGCTGCTGCAGCTGGCGCGGTCGGATGCGGAAGAGTTCGAGCTGGAGCGAACAACTTTCCAGGTGAAAGCAGCTGCCGAAAGCGTAATTGAGAAGCTGCTTCCCGCAGCGCAAGCTAAAGGCATGGCGCTGAAGCTGCATGTGGCTGAAGAGCTGACCGTGGAGTGGGATCGAGGCAAATTGACGCAATTGTTGGTGATTCTTATCGATAATGCGATTAAATATACGCTGGATGGTGGAGATGTGCACATTACCCTTGCGGATAAAGTTGAAAAAGGAGTCCGATTTCTCACGCTCGACGTGAGGGATAACGGAATGGGGATCGCGCCCGAGGCGCTTCCGCGTGTTTTTGATCGGTTTTACCGGCAGGATAAGGCTAGAACKCGGCAGGTTGGCGGACATGGGCTTGGACTAGCCATCGCGAAGAACCTTGTGGATGCCGCGCAAGGGACGATCCAGGTGGAGAGTCAGCAGGGGGTAGGGAGCACGTTTCGCGTGCGGATCCCTGTGTAGGCAAAACAGACTAACTCTGGTGAAACGGAGCTAAAATCCCAGAGTTAGTCTACAAAACCGACTAACTCTAGAGGAACGGAGCGGAAATCCCAGAGTTAGTCTACAAAACCGACTAACTCTAGAGGAACGGAGCGGAAATCCCAGAGTTAGTCTACAAAACCGACTAACTCTAGAGGAACAGAGCTAAAATCCCAGAGATAGTCTACAAAACCGACTAATTCTAGAGGAACGGAGCGGAAATCCCAGAGTTAGTCTACAAAACCGACTAACTCTGGTGAAACGAAGCTGAAGTCCAAGAGATAGTCTACAAAACCGACTAACTCTAGAGGAACAGAGCTAAAATCCCAGAGTTAGCCTACAAAACCGACTAACTCCGGTGAAACGGAGCTAGTAGCCCAGAATCCCCTGCCGTCCCATGGCATCGCAATGCGTTCAGCATTTTTTCAGTTGATAAAATCATCAAAAAGCAGTATCATTCATTAATAATGATTCTCAATATCAATTGGTGACTTAAGGAGGGAAATGCGCATGGAAGAGAACGAATTGTTTGATGTAACGGTTATTGGCGGGGGTCCAGCGGGTCTGTACTCAGCTTTCTATAGTGGGCTTCGTGAAATGAAGACCAAAATTATCGAGTTCCAACCGCATCTCGGCGGCAAAATACATGTGTATCCGGAAAAAATGATTTGGGACGTAGGCGGCGTCACACCGACACCAGGAGCGAAGCTGATCAATCAGCTTGTCGAGCAAGGACTTACGTTCAGCCCGGAGGTTGTGTTGAATGAGAAGGTGGAAGCTATCGCTAAAAACAAAGAGGATATCTTCGTCCTGCGCACAACATCAGGTCAGTTGCACTATTCCAAAACCGTGATCGTCGCGGTCGGCTCTGGCATCCTTAACCCGAAAAAGCTGGAGATCGAAGGCGCAGAGCGCTATGAAGTTTCGAATTTGAACTACACGGTGAAGTCACTGGGGCGCTTCAAGAACAAGACTGTCGTTGTTTCAGGTGGCGGTAACTCTGCTGTCGATTGGGCGAATGAATTGGAACCTGTCGCCAAGCAGGTCATTCTCAGCTACCGCAAAGAGCAGCTAACCGGACACGAAGCCCAAGTGAAGCAGTTACAGAACAGCTCCGTGATCTGCCACTTAAATACCTCAATTACGAAGTTATTTGCAGCTGGCGAGGACGCATCTATTGAACGCGTGGAACTGACGAATCATGAAACGGGAGAGGTTTCATCTGTGTTGGTGGATGAAGTGATTATCAACCATGGCTATGATCGTGACACGACCTTGCTAGAAAATAGTGAAATCGAGATCGCAAGAGCGGAAAATTACTATATCGCGGGTAATGCGAACAGCGAATCCTCTGTGCCAGGACTATATGCAGCTGGCGACATTCTTCATCATCCAGGCAAAGTGCATCTGATCGCGGGAGCCTTCCAAGACGCGGCGAATGCGGTGAATAAAGCCAAACTGTACATTCAGCCGACAGCAGAGAAGTTCGGGATGGTCTCTTCGCATAATCAAGCCTTTAAGAAGCGCAATAAAGAGTTAGTGAAGCAAATGTTTCAATCGTAATCTGGAAAAGCTACATAACCTAGGCACCCCGCGGGGTGCTTTTTACCGTCCAATCATATTGTCGGTCTCCAGACGGAGGTAAATCCTGATGAGTGGCCGTATAATTTCTGTAGAACTTGTCATCGAAAGGGGCACTACAATATGAACGCTGAAACACTCATCGGTTATGGAATCGGTGCTGTTGTAATTATTTTAGTTATTTGGTTAAGAACGCGAGGGAAAGCAAAGCCAATTCGGAATAAAGGAAGGAATATGCTGATACCAGTTTTTCTACTTCTCATCGTATTCGGGCTTAGTATTAGCTCGTTGACCCATATTCCGGATCAACCTTTTCATACTCCAGCTCTGTGGGAGCTGCTTTGTGCAGGCGTTCTCGGCGTTGCGTTAGGCAGTATTATGCTGTATCACACAGGATATGAGAAGCGGGAGGACGGTTTGGTCTATTCGAAGCCTAACCCTAATTTCAAATATGTGATCATTGCCGTTATCGCGGTCCGCTTGATATTGTCCCAGTATTTCAAAGGCTTGGATCCGTCGGAATTCGCTGTGTTAACGATGGTCATGGCGTATTTATACATTTGCGTGTGGCGTATCGGCAGCTTTCTCAAGTACCGGAAGGTTAGCGCTGGTTAAAAATACAAGCATGTGGGAGCACCTCTAGGGTGCTCTTTCTCATATCGCAAAATTCCCTCACTGTCTCCGACTTTGCTATAATGTTAAGAACTACATATAAGCAGGTGATGTCCCATACTAGTGATCAAATCAATCGAAGTGCAAGAGCTGCTTGCGATGCCAGCCTGTATTGAAATCATGGAAGCGGTCCTCGCCGATTTGGTGAATGGACATGCCGTGCAGGCATTACGATCTGTTGTCCTGCTGGAAGGCGGCAATGTGATGGGGCTGATGCCGACATATTTGAAAAGAGATGAAAAGGTTGGCGCCAAAGTGATCACCGTGTTTCCGGGGAATCATGGAAAAGGCTTCCCTTCACATCAAGGCTTTGTCTCACTGTTCAATTCGACCAATGGTCAATTGGAGGCGATTGTGGATGGCACGCGAATCACAGCCATCCGAACCGCAGCGGTCAGCGCAGCAGCAACGAAGTTGCTGGCGAAGCCCGAGGCCGCTACTCTTGCCGTGATCGGCACGGGCGAGCAAGCCCGCACGCACATCGAGGCGATGCTGCTCGTGCGCCCGATCACGAAGATCATGGTATGGGGGCCGAACCCGGCCCATGCCGAGCGTTTGAGAGCCGAGACGGCAAGCCGGTATCCGGCTGTCTTCGTCTCGATTGCATCCTCCGCACAGGAGGCTGTGGCGGATGCGGATATCATCTGCACGGTGACGGCGTCGACGACGCCGATCGTGCAGGGCGCATGGATCAAAGCAGGCGCGCATGTAAATGCCGTCGGCGCCTGCCGAGCGAAGGACCGCGAGCTCGATACCGAGCTGGTGCGCCGGGCTGAGCTTTTTGTGGACCGCACAGAATCCGCTGTGAACGAGGCGGGTGATTACCTGATCCCTCTGCAGGAGGGAGCCATCAGTGGAGATCACATTTTAGCTGAAATTGGTGAGCTGTTGGTGGGTGCCAAAGAAGGAAGACGCTCCGCCACGTCTATCACGCTGTTCAAATCATTAGGGCTTGCTTGCGAGGATCTGGCAGCGGCCACTTATATCTACAAGGAAGCGATTCGCACGGACAAAGGAACCCACATTGACTTCTAGGAGTGTGCATCGATGAATTCGACAGAAGGATTATATCCATTGGGCCTTACACCAGAGCAAGAAGAACGGGCACGGGAGCTGCATGAGAGCTCGATTATTATTGATCTTTTGTTCCAGGGACCGCTATCTCCAAAGGCGATTCCGCAGGCAGTGTCCGAGAGCATTCGGGAGGCGTGTGAGCCGTATAAAGAGGATACATGGACATACAGCGCGATGCCGAGCAAAATTATTCACGACATGGCGGCTCGCGGAGAGATCTCCGAGTTCAAAGATGAGTGGTACCGTTCGGGTATCACGGCAGGGAATCGTCAACTAGATGTGTCTAGTGTGGACAAGATTCTGATCAGCATGGGTGATATTCAGCGTCAATTTGATGCGAACGACTGGCTTGTGAAAGCTGTGACGGCAGAGCAGATTCGCGCAGCGAAGGCTAGCGGACTTAAAGCGGGAATCGTAACGGCACAGGAAACAGATGGCTTAGGCAAAAATCTCGAGCTGCTCGAGGCGATGTACAATTTTGGGCTGAGAGTGCTGCAGCTTACCTATAACAATCAAAATTATATTGCTTCCGGCTGTATGGAAGAGGCGAACGGCGGCGTGAGCAAGTTTGGTACGCGTTTTATTAGCAAAATGAATGAGCTGGGCATCATCGTAGACACGAGTCATTGCGGTAAACAAACGACACTGGACGCGTGCCGACTTTCAACAGCGCCAGTGATTGCTTCGCACACGGGTGTTGAAGCGATTTACAATCATAAGCGCTGCAAAAGCGATGAAGAATTCCAAGCCATTGCCGCAACGGGCGGCGTGATTGGCGTGTTCGCGATGCCGTGGTTCGTCCACGGGGATCCCAATGATACAACAATCGAGCATGTGCTCGATCACATGGATTATCTCGTCCGACTGGTCGGCGTGGACCATGTCGGCATTGGCACGGACTGGCCGATGAGCGATGTGGCGTGGTCGTTGGTCTATTTTAAAGAACATATTGCGCCTCGCATTGGGTTTGCCAAAGGGGATGGACCCTCGACGGAAACGGTGAAAGGGCTTGAGAAATATAGCTATTTTATTAATTTTACCCGTGGTTTAGTGGCAAGAGGTTACTCGGATGAGGATGTTCGCAAAATGATGGGTGGAAACTGGCTGCGCGTGTTTGAAGCGGTGTGCGGATAGGAGATGGCGGAGATGACTATGGGGACGACGATTTATAAGCTGTATGCGGCGGGCGTGTATGAGGGGACGATTCGTTTTACGGAGAGTGCCATTATGCATGCCAAAGTGGATGCACGTCGGCGGACGCAGATGCAGGAGAATGTTCTTGCGGAGTCCGCGGGCTACATCCTTCCTTTGCACAAAATTAGTGTGAATCAGTCCCATTATGCGGGTGCGGAGTGGCAGGGGAATTCTGTTACGCTGGGGAATGGCGATGTGTATCAGAAGCATGTCCAGTACACGGGTGAAGTAGCGGGCAGAGAGGTCGTTGCGCAAGTTTGGGCTTTGCGTAAGGATACTGCGCTTGATATCGTGACCGTGGATGGCAGTATTGTCGCTTTCGTGGCACCGAACCGGTATGGCATGGAAGTGCTGGTCGTGGAGGGTTATGAGGCCGTGACACCGTTGGTGGAGTATGCAGATCCTTTGCTGTCCAAGCCGGAGTTTGGCGTGGATGATCTGGGAACGGATTTAATCCCCATGCGCGATGGCGTTCGTTTGGCAACGGATGTGTATCTGCCGGAGGGCGTGGTGCCAGGTACGAAGCTGCCGACGATTCTGATCCGTACATGCTATGACCGCAATCTGCGGAAGACGTTCTTTATGCGGTGGGCGAACAAAGGCTATGCCGTCGTCAATCAGGACGTTCGCGGGCGCGCCGATTCCGAGGGGGAGCTTGTGCCGTTCTTTTATGAGCGGGAGGATAGCTCGGACACGATCGATTGGATCGTAGCGCAGGACTGGTCCGACGGGAACGTGGGCATGTGGGGAGCGTCGTACCTCGGCTACGTAGTAACAGCCGCAGCGACGAGCGGGCACCCGAATTTGAAGGCTGTCGTGAACGAAGTGAACGTCGGTTCGCCGTTCGTGGATACGGTGCGCAAGGGCGGTACCGTGTGTTCGTGGCCTTTGCTGTGCTGGACGTTAGCGCAGTCGGTGGGGACGCGGACGGATTTTGATATCTTCGGAGGGCGGACGGTCAGCCCTGAGAAGGCTGTGGATGCGAGGCCGATTCGCGAGATCCCGCAGCAGATGATCGGGAAGGCTTCAGGTCCGTGGGATATTTGGAGTGAGCATCCGGAGTATGATGATTTCTGGCGCAATTGCACGTATAGCGAGCGCGGAGAGCACGTGAAGGCGCCGATGTTCGTCATCTCGGGCTGGTACGATGGCGACAGTGCGGGCGTGTCGGAGACATGGCGGATGCTCACGAAGCACGATGTGCCTAACCGCAAAATCTGGCTCGGACCCTGGGAGCACGGCCCGAATCGTGCACGTGACCTGCTGGACACCAGCTTCAGTAACGATGCTGTTGTGTATAACTACGATGTGAACGTGCTGCGCTGGTTTGATCGGTTTTTGAAAGGCATCGCCAATGGCATCGAGCAGGAGCCGCGCGCTAGGTATTATGTGGTCGGCACCAACGAGTGGCGGACCTCCGATGATTGGACGCCGAGCGAGGCGACGGCCACGAAGTGGTATCTGGGCAGCGGCGGACGAGCCAACTCGAGCCTTGGCGATGGCGTGCTGACACTGAAGATGGCTCAAGCGCAGCAGGCTGAGTCGGATTCGTACGTGTACAACCCGGAGGAGCCTGTCGCGGACAGCGGTGAGCGTGAGCCGGAGAACATGCGGAAGCATGAGCTGCGCAGCGACATCCTCGTGTACACAAGCGAGGTGTTGGCGGAGGCCGTGACCGTGGCGGGCGAGCTGTCTTGCGAGCTGTACGCGTCGAGCAGCGGCGTGGACACGGATTGGGTTGTGACCTTAAGTGATGTGGACCCGAAGGGGAACTCCATTAAGCTGTCCAACTACATCGTGCGCGCGAAGTACCGTGGCGGCTTGGATGCGCCGGAGCTGCTAACGCCGGGGAAGGTCGAGAAGTTTGCGATTTTTATGCAAAATATCGCACATACCTTCCCGGTCGGGCACTGCTTACGATTTACGGTGACTTCGTCTAGTAAAATGATCGCGTTCCCGAATACGAATACCGGCTTGAATCCGTATGAGGATCCACAGCCGGTCGTGGTGACGCAGAAGATCTATCACTCGGTGACGTATCCGAGCCATGTGAGTCTGCCGATTTTGGGGTAGCGAAATAAAAAGAAAAGTGGCTGTCCCATAAGTAGATTCTTCTACTATAGGACAGTTTTTTCATTTTTGTAGCGTGCAAGAATGGCCATAGTTTCCATGATCAAATGGTTAATAAATTGCGCAGGGGAACTTAGAAACCTTATTTGGTTGGAATCGCTCGATATCGGAATCCGAGGGGAACGTAGATGCGCTAATTTGCTGATTTTCGTTATTTATCGAGTTTTTTGGCAAAATAGGGCATTGTAGTTCCCCTTCGATGATGATTTTTCCTATTTATCCGCAATTAGGACATCCGCGTTCCCTTTCGAGGGGGACATATGGAGGATCCTCTTTTTTTGCTAGGCACGGAGGGTAGGTACCAACTGGGCATTCGAACCTTTCGTCATGCGCAAAGCCCGATGAACAATCGCAATATAGACAATATCCGCAATCGTCACTAACACGCACATAATGGTAAGTAGAAAAGAGTCCGGGTACAACGAGTAGCAGAGGATAGATGCGCACAAGGTGCCGATCATTTTGTAGTAGGCGATGTAGATCGTCTGGCCCTTGAGGCCTTGGGTGAAAGGCAACTTGATAAACAAGATCGACATCATCAGATTGATGCCAAAGGCTGTGTATTTACCTTCCTGATCATGAAACTCGACGACCATGCCGACATGGAGCAGCAGAGAAATGACAAGTAAAGAGAAGATCGCTGGCAGGAGCAGGCGTGGCGGAAACTGGCGGTTGGCAAAATAGACACCTTGAAAAAGAATGACACAGTCCAGCAGAAACCAGACCAGCGAAATGACCATCTGCAGCGGGTGAAATGGCATCACGAAGGCGAACAGAAACTCCCACGTGATATTAGCGCAAATAGCTGCCAGTGGCATGCCGCAGGCGCGATCCTTGAACCCTTGGATAATGATGAGAATATAGGTGATGGTCCAGAAAATAGCTAGTCCATATTGCAGGAAAAGCTCCATTTGATTAGATAGCAAGTGCTGCATCGCCATAGTGGGAAAGCACATCCTTTCGCGGGTGTCTCTCTCCATTTCTATGTACAAGCATTGAGAAAAAGAAGGGGTCATTGTGGATAACTTTAATGTTATCTTGCTGTAGTCTCACAGCGAAGATACGAAAAATGCCAACATGATTCTGAATCGCTGGGGCACTCTAAAAAGCGATTACTTCACGTATAAAATGCACTAATTCATACAACAGACACGAAAGACACCCAAGCGGTGTCTTTTCTCA
Organism: Paenibacillus sp. 01T442; assembly: GCF_056398345.1. Lineage (NCBI taxonomy): Bacteria > Bacillati > Bacillota > Bacilli > Caryophanales > Paenibacillaceae > Paenibacillus > Paenibacillus sp. 01T442. Next base: position 271,673 of record NZ_JBFTPF010000002.1, on the reverse strand, counting down.
TCGCTGCATTTGCGTAGAGCGATCTCCATGATTTAAACTAGCAAGGAATGGAAAAATAACGATAATTTAAGGATGGACTCGGTATGAATATGATTACGAATCAGTTTTCGATGAATGATTTGAAAAAGTTTAAACACGAAATTACACGCTTTATGATGACCTATAAGTTTGCGCTGGATGAAATGGAGACGAGAATCGATATCCTCGTTCAAGAATTCGAGATGCTGCATGAATATAACCCGATTGAACATACGAAATCTCGGTTGAAATCGCCTGAAGGTATTTTTCAAAAGCTGATGAGAAAAGGCGGAGAGCTCTCTTTCGAAGGCATTAAGGGCAGCGTGAAGGACATTGCCGGTTTGCGAATTACATGCTCGTTCGTGTCCGATATTTATGTCATTTCCAAGATGCTGAGAAATCAGAATGACCTTCATATTTTGAGCGAAAAAGACTATATCAAAAATCCGAAGCCCAATGGCTACCAAAGCTTACATTTGCTCATTGAAGTGCCAGTACATATGTCGGACCGCGAAGAGCGCGTCTGTATGGAAGTGCAAATTCGTACGATTGCCATGGACTGTTGGGCGAGCCTGGAGCATAAAATATTTTATAAATTCAATGAAGGCAACCAAGCTGTACCTGCTCGTCTCTTAGAAGAATTAAAGCAAGCGGCAGCCTCAGCGGCGGCACTTGATTCACAGATGGAACGGCTGCATGCTGAGATCAGTGTGATTAAGGAAGAGCAGGCGGATATCGCCGAAGATGCCTTGAATCAAATCATGATAAGCAATCAGAAATTTGCGTTGCCGAAAGCACTGCTGGCGCTCATGAGCGAAGAGGAGTCCTAGGTGGCAGATGAAGGTAATTGGGTGATGAGGGTGTTTTCGTGCTATAATAGAAGGATCGGATTGAGAAGGGTGCGAAAACATGCAATCATTTGAAGACTGGAATCAAAAGGTGAAGACAACCTTCAACGCGACTAGCAATGAAGCGGTGCTCACGGTAATGGAAGCGGGTAAAATCTTAGGTTTGTCGAAAGATCAGATGAAGCAATATGTGGACAAAAACAATTTGACGAAAGTGCCGATCATGCGAAGTGTGCACCGTTATCTATTATTAGAGAGTGAGATTACTCAGATTGTGGGGAAATAAGTAGATGAAGGTTCAGAATTATGTCAATCATCGACGTATGCATCCGTTGTATCACTATGTCTTTTCGTTGTTGGCAGTAGGCTTAGTGGTTCTATCCATTATGCAGCTTGTTAGTGCCTTAAAGGCCAACGATCAGGTACTGCCAGCAGTCATTTTTGTCCTCATAGCTGTTATTGTGGTTGTGATTTTTTTGCTTATCCGTACCTACCCAATCAAGGCTCAGGATCGGGCGATTCGAGCAGAAGAGAACCTTCGGCACTTTGTGCTGACACAGAAGCTGCTAGATAAGAAGTTAACGATGGGACAAATTGCGGCTTTGCGTTTTGCATCGGATGAAGAGTTTCCTGCACTTTGTAAGAAGGCAGCAGCGGAGCGGATGACTCCGGATGCGATTAAGAAAGCAGTACGCAGCTGGAGAGGCGACAATTTTAGAATTTAATAAAATGTCTACTAGCGGAAGACACATCTACGGATGATGTCTTTTTTTGTATGTTCTTACGTCATTTTGTTGAAAATGTAGTTATTTTTTCCTAGGACTTCTGGTACAATTTTAGGAAAGAGTCATGATCGTTTAATTTTTAGAATGAGGTGCCGTGTGAGCAGCAGTATTAGTAAAACGTATCGATCCTTTTTAAATAAAATGAGTGAGGATAAGAAGGAATACAGGAAAGTATTTCTGTTATTTGCCTATTTGTTCTTCGTGGTATCGGCATCAACAATCGGACGAACGGCGGCGGATACACTCTTCCTAAGTCGGTTCGACAATTCCTATTTGTCCCTGATGTACTTGCCGCAGGCACTCGTTATGATTACAGCAGGTATCGTATTCCAACGTTTCTCGCCTAAGGTACGCTTAGAAACTCTCCTCAAGCTGATGATTCCGCTGATCTCGGCTTTCGTGCTGATCTCTAGATTCGGTGTAGGACTCGAGCTGCGCTGGGTGTTTCCTGTCATTTACATCGGATACGATGTGTTCAATTTCCTGATGATTGTCTGCTTCTGGCAGTTCGCAACTTCGGTAATGGACGGGCGGAAAGCGAAGCAGATGATCGGGCTCGTAGGCAGCGGGGGGATTATGGGCGGAATTTTGAGCGGCTTCGGCCTCAAGGTTCTTGTTCCACTCGTCGGAACGGCTAATTTAATCTATGTATATGCCGGACTGCAATTACTTGGTCTTGTCGTTGTGCTTGTCATCTTGGGCATGACCAAAGATCAGGGTGATTCGAAGCCAGTGCAGGGTCGCAAAGCCTCGTCTAAGTCTTCATCTGTCCAGCAAAAAGGCGGCCTTTTCGCGAGTGTGCCTCATCTCAAATATGTCGCGATTCTGGCTGCTGCACTCGTCGTTTCGCTAACCTTAATTGATTATCAGTTCAAGGTCATTCTGCGCGGCACCTTGCAAAATGAAGCATTAGCCGGCTTCATGGGAAGCTTCTACGGCTTCTCTGGGTTGATTGCCCTCTGTGTGCAATTATTCGTGTCAGGGCGTGTGATTACGCGATTCGGTGTGATGACGGCGCTGTTAATTTTCCCGATTGCTCTCTTCGCGGGAAGTCTCGGAATCCTCGTATTGCCGGTCCTGGCTATGGCGGTTGTGGTCAAAGGAAGCGATAAAGTCGTTGGTGACACGATCTACTCCTCTGTGAGCCAATTAGTGATGTTCCCCGTTCCTCCGGAATGGCGGAATAAAGCGAAGGGCTTCTTGGACGGGATTGTCCGTAACGGTGCCAAAGGACTTGCAGCCATCTGTCTTCTCCTCGTTACTCGATTCGTAGCCCCTGAGAAGTTGAGTTATATCGTGTTAGTTTTGCTCGTTGTGGGGATTTTTGCGGGCATCAAGGTAAAGAAAGCCTACTTAACAACGCTCTTGTCCAATCTCAAAACAGGCGGCGACGACCTGCAAAAAGTCGAGCTTAACCTCATGGATTCCGTGACTCGGCAAATCTTGGTTGATGCACTGAACGGTTCGGACAAGCAGCAAGCGCTGTATGCGTTCGGTCTTTTGAAGGAGACAAGCTCGTTTGATCTAACGCCGCATTTGGACGGTTTACTGCGTCATGCCATACCCGAAATTCGCTTAGAAGCCTTGGCGTATGTGGAGATGAAGGTGCCGGAAGGTTTTGAGCCTGTTTTGCAGGAACTGATCGCATCTGAACATGTACAAGTCAGAGCTAAGGCGATTATCGCGCTCTCTGCTTATGCGGAAGAAGATTATGTCGATGAGATTACTGTGCATTTGGAAGACCCCTCTGTCGAGGTTCAAGCAGCAACGATTGCGGGTTTAGTCAAATATTATAGTATTGAAGGCATGTTCCGAGCAGTTGGGAAGCTGAAAGAGATGATGGAGAGCGGACACGAAGAGGAACGGATCGCGATGGCCGCATTATTTGGACAAATCCGTGTGAAAAACTTCTACAAGCCGCTTATCTCCCTTTTGCAGGATAATAGTCCGTTGGTTCGAATTCGGGCTTTGGAGTCCGCAGCTATTTTGCACGTGCCTCCGTTACTTGTACCGATTATTGGTATGTTAAAAGATAGCAAAACCCGGCGCTACGCCATCGCCGGGCTCGCCGCGTACGACGAAGATGATGTGCTGCCACAGCTGGCGCCATACTTGGAGCAGCAGGAAATTAACTTATATTTGCCTGCAGTGTTTGAAAGCATGGGAACACAACGTGCGATGGACATGTTGTTTGCTTGTTACGAGAAAGCGCCATACGCCTTGCGGGACCGTATCTTAGAGTCATTGCAACGCATGAGTAAGCAATTGCCTCAGCCGGATAGCCGCAAGGTGGAGGCGTATATTTTCCAAGAGCTTACGCTGTATGCCCAGTTTGCTGAGCATGGCGCATGCATTGTTGGTGAAGATGACTATGCGGAAATAGAGAAGATGATTGGCGAAATTCGTACGGCCATTACAAGACGTGTGTTTTTATTGTTGGCGCTTCTAAAAGATGGGCAAACCATGCAGGCCGTGTATCTGGACTGGTCGGAAGGAGATTCGCGTCAGCAGGCCAATGCCGAAGAGGTTATTGATCAGACGCTTCAAGGGACTTTGCGTACAGAGATGGCCAAATTCATGGCAGGCTCTCGCAATCTGTCCAAGGTAGCCGCAAGCAAGGTTGAGCTGAATTTGCATTTGAGCTGGCTAGCTAAGCAAGGGGATGAATGGCTGACTCAAACGATCCAGTACCATACGCCTCGGAAGTCGGTTACGGTGGTAAACGTCGAGCTTGCAGATCTCATGCATCGCGTGCAGTTGCTTCGTCGTGTTTCGTTATTCCAGGGTCTCACGAGCAGAGACTTATCTGTTATCGCGAAGCGACTGCATAAATTGGCCGTCGAACAAGGCGATACGATTATTAAAGAAGGCGATCCAGGCGACTCGCTTATGCTGGTAGATGAGGGCAGAGCTGGTGTCTACCGCAACAAGCAGCTCCTCGGTGAGCTGAATCTGGGCGATTGTTTCGGTGAGATGGCGATTCTGACAAACAGTGCGCGTACAGCAACGATTAAAGCTGAAGAAGACATGGTACTGTGGCGTCTGGACTCATCTGTGTTCTACGATATGATGTTCGATCAGACGAGCATTGCTGTTGAAATGATGAAGCTGCTTTCGCGCAGACTGCGCTCCGAGTTGGAACGTGGACAGGGGAAAGCGCAGGCTTCTGCGGCGGAGCAGGGGGAAGAGTTGGCTGGAGATCCGGGGCAAGCTCTGGTGGAAGGTCAAGGAGAAGATCAAGAGCAAGGACAAGTGCGAGAACAAGGTCACGAAGAAGGACAAGATCAAGATCAAGGACAAGATAAAGGTCAAGGTCAAGGTCAAGATCAAGGACAAGATAAAGGTCAAGGTCAAGGTCAAGATCAAGGACAAGATAAAGGTCAAGGTCAAGGTCAAGATCAAGATCAAGATCAAGGACGAGATGGGGATGAAGAAGCTGCACGGTCAGAGCTTGTGCTTGCTCAGGCGGAGGCTGCTGTTGCGGCATTGCAGGAGCCACAGACGGTGGCGGAATTGACGAGGGATGAAGCGATTTTACGCCGGATCCTCGTCTTGCAAAAGATCGACCTTTTCGCCCATCTGGGCCCAAATGACTTTATTTGGTTGGCTCAAATGGTCGAGGAAGTTGCGTATGAGCCTGGCGAAGCGATCTGCCGTGCAGGGGACTTCGGAGATACGATGTATGGCATCATCGAAGGCAGCATCCGTGTCCACCGCGGCAGTGAGGAGTACGCGCTGCTAGGCGAAGGTGCATTCTTCGGCGAAATGGCCATCATCGACAGCGGCCCTCGATCAGCGGATTGCACAGCAAAGGACCCAGCCGTGCTGCTCCAGCTGCACCGTGACCTTGTGCTGAGCTTCTGCTTCCAGAACATCGACGTACTGCGCAGCATGATGCGCGTCATTGCGGATCGGCTGCGCGGCATGATCTAGACTAGTAAACAGCAAAGGAGTCCAACCCTGGTAAGGGGTTGGACTCCTTTTTGGTAGTGGGAACTTATAAGCACTAACATAAACTCCCCATCCTTCAAAAAATCAGCGCGCCAGAATCGAACTCGATCCCTCGTCCAAGCACACTTCCCCATTCATCCGGTTCATCCGCATCAGACACGCCTCCGAACCCCATCCACTCTCCACTTCTCCCTTTAATCTGCACATTTGACTCACCCGATCCCCGTCCAGTCCCTACTTTCCCCATCCAATCAGCTTAACAGACACTAACTCGATTCCTCCAATCCCACTCCCGCATCCAATCAGCGCTTCAGACACGAATAACTGGATTTTCTCCATCTAAATTAGCTCTGTTTCACGTATTCGAGGGATTAAATGTATTTCCTACAGTTAAATCCCTGGTTTTGGCCCGATTCCCCAAAATCGGAACGAATTAGCTGTATGTTTTCCAGTTATTTGTCAGAAACAAGCGAATTCGCGAAAATTAACTGTAGTTTTTACAGGTAAAGCTGGGAAAGGGTACTTATCCACAGGTACTCTGTCGCCCGAGTCGAGTCCACCTCAACCGAAGAGGCAACCCAAGTGATTGCCTCTTCAAGATTAGCTAGTTTGACACAATAGGGGCTTAAGAAGCGCAAACGGACAATAGGCAGCACTGGGAGTTACTTAAGAGAAGAACAACTGGATTTTCTCCATCTAATTGAGCTCTGTTTCACAGATTTTGAAGGTTTAGATGTATTTCCTGCAGCTAATTTTCGGGATTTAGCCCGGTTCCCCAAAATAGGAACGAATTAGCTGTATGTTTTCCAGTTTTTCCAACGCGGCTTGCAATCTCTTTGGCCAACAGATCTGTCTGCAGAAACATGATCTTGGCTTTCTCAATACGCAAGGCATACAAGTAGCTCATCAGCGTTGTTCCCGTGGTTCATGGCCGGCGAAGTGTAGCGTGAGATGACCTTGGCGAATGATAACGAATTGATATTTGCTAGGTGAACTTGTAACAGCTAAGGCGGAACAAGCCACCTGAATATGATCAATTAGCGGAATAAGCGGGATCATTTTGATCGAAATTCACTGCACATGAACTCCTTTCTAGGCAGCCTAGGTCGTAGTCTCATAGTGACATAAAAGCAGGGCAGCAACCAGCTTTCGCTAACAAAAAAAGCACCCCAACTGGGTGCCGCGCGCGATTACATCGCATACACACTTTTACTAATGATTTCCGGCAACTCAGCACGCTGGGCTAGATATTGCTCGGGTGTGATGCTGCCATTAAAAAGTCGCAATTGCAGCTGCTCCGTTAGCTCCGCTAACTGGAGTTCAATGACCTTCTGTACATCAACCTGGTTAGCTCTCGCGATATCGGCTAAAGAAAATCCGTTAACCTGTGCTGTATAAATGTCTTCCTCTGACGATAGCTTTAGGACATGCAGTAAATCTTCTTTGATTGGTTTAGGATCTCGTCTACGAATATGAATCTCCACCCCTACAGATCATGTACTCTATTCTATTCAGATGAAAGCCAAGTGGAATGGGGGGATATCACAGAATTCGGAGGATGCGAAATATAATATTGGGATTCAATCAGGTGGCTTACACATAATCTCCTGCCGTGGTGTGGCATATTAGTAACAGTCACAATTGGCTGTAACTCGCCGCAACTCATCACACAAGGCAAGGAGTGCATGACATCCATATGAAAATCTTGCGCATTCTCCTATTTTCCCTAGCTCTTATGGCGGGGCAAATGACTACGGTCTCAGCGGATGGAACCTATCATTTTGGTTTCAAAAAGAGTGTCAACGGCCAGCCGCCATCGATCGATGAAGAGGGATTTAAGGGCCTCTTGAAGCAGCACGGCGCTGTGTTTACAGGCGATCAGTCACAAAAGGAATTGTACTTAACCTTCGATAACGGGTATGAACAAGGCTACACAGGTCGAATTCTGGATGTGCTCAAAGAGAAACAGGTGCCGGCTATATTTTTCGTGACAGGCCACTATATTCGGACAGAACCAGAGCTGCTCAAGCGCATGACCGCCGAGGGGCATCTGATTGGCAACCATTCATGGAGTCATCCCGATATGAGTCAGATTCCGGCGGAGCGCATTCAGAAGGAGCTTAACCAAGTGAAAGACGAGGTCGCCGCGGTGACGGGGCAAAAGGACATGCACTATCTGCGCGCTCCGCGGGGCATATTCAATGACCGTTCGCTGGCTGTCAGCCATGGGCTTAACTACACGAATGTGTTCTGGTCCGTTGCGTATCGCGACTGGGAACCTAAGAAGCAGAAGGGCTGGGAGTATGCCTACAAAAATGTGATGGCCCAGCTGCATCCAGGTGCCGTCATTCTGTTGCACTCCGTGTCTAGTGACAATACGGAAGCGCTGGGTAGAATCATTGACGCTGCGCGGGCGCAGGGCTACCAGTTCAAAAGCCTGGACGAGATGAAGCTTCGCACACCGTAAAGGATAGGAAAACCCCCTTAGCTGTTGTAGCTAAGGGGGTTTTGGGTGTTGTGTAGGTAGTGAGGGTCCCGCGGGGCCGTCTCACTGAAGCCTCGCCAGTCGCAATGCGATCGATCATGCCATTAGACGCCGCCCCGTCTCAATGCGTTTGTCCATGCTGCAGACGCCCTACCCGTCCTAACGTGCTCGCCCATCCCACCAGTTGTCCCGCCTACCGATTAACTGGATTTTATGCAGCTATTTTCGTGAATTTAGCTCGAATTTTCCAAATAGATGGATTTCATGTAGCTAAATAGCGTCATATTTCAAGGATAGCTGAGATCCGATAGAAATAACTGGAGGTTTTCCATCTAAATCGAATTTCGAGTGGAAAAGGCTCAATTTAACTACGTATTTTACAGTTATTTCAGTCCGAGGGCATCCGCTGCACAGGGCGCAGGTGGCTTTTCTCGCGCTATTCACCCGACCGCATCAGTCCCGCCGGATGCTTGCCCGAATTCACATACGTCTCACTTAAGCTTGAACTAGGTTGTCTTAGTCAAATCGGCAAGATTGTTTTCAATCTTAGCTTCGGATTTCTTTTGCTCCAACCAGGTCTGGGAAAGCGTTGAAATCTTTTGATCAACTAATGATTGTTTAATTGTAGCTGTTTTGTCTGCAAGTGTAGGTGTTGAAGCAGCTTTATGATCCGTTACTTTAATAACATCGTACCCTGTTGCTGTTTGTACCGCAGAACTGACACCGCCTGTTTCCAAAGCAAATGCCGCGGCTTCAAACACGGGATCTCCTTGTCCTGCCGAGATATAGCCCAGATCTCCGCCTTTATCCTTGGTTGCTGCATCCGTGGAACTTTCCTTTGCAAGTGTTGCGAAATCTCCGCCGCTTTTCAACTTCGCTATTATTGCATTAGCCTCAGCTTCCGTCGCTACAGAGATATGAGAAGCTTTCACTTGCGCAGGTACTTTTAATGATTCTAAATTTTCATCATAATATTTTTTGATTTCATCGTCTGTGACCGTGACTTGTGGCTCCAAAATCTTTTTCAACGTCACTTGCGATTGCATGTTTTTCTTCAAATCGTCCAGTGTCATGCCATAGTTGGCAAGTGCTTGGTTAAATTCATCCTCAGAGCCATATGTTGCTTTAATCGTTTGAATCTCGTTCGTCACATCGGCATCTGTGATCTGAATTCCTGCTTTTTTACTCTCTTGGCTGATAAGTTCTTCTGTGATCATCGAGTCTAACGTTTGTGCTCCGCCACTTGCTACCAACGCGTTATACAGCTTCGTCGTGCTTATTTCAACTCCATTGACCTTGGCAACAGCTTTCTCATCGCTATTTTTAGAAACGGGTGGGAAAACCGAAGCATAAGCGATCAAGATGACCAGTAGGGCGGATGATGTCCACACCCATGTGCGATTATTTTTTGATTTCATGTATATACGTCCTCTCGTGATGTGACTGTTGGTGTCGTTCTCGTTCTGAATCCCATTATGCCTGACCAAGCTGAAGGAAGTATGAGTGGAAGCTGAACGTGAGCTTAATACATAATAGGTACACATTATTTAATTGTACACAATTTAATTGTTGACAAAATAAAATAGGATTGGTATGATTCATTCATAAGGTTTGCTACAAATTGAATTGTACACAATATTAATTCGGGAACATCAGTATTTCGGTAGTTAAAAGGAGGAATTCCTATGCATCACAAAGCGATCATTATCGGAACAGGACCTGCGGGACTAACCGCAGCCATCTACTTAGCAAGAGCGAACATCTCACCGCTAGTTATAGAGGGCATACAGCCAGGTGGTCAACTGACCACAACAACAGAAGTCGATAACTTCCCAGGTTTCCCTAATGGGATTACGGGGCCTGAGCTAATGGACAATATGCGGAAACAAGCGCTTCGCTTCGGGGCAACGATTCAGTCGGGGCGCGTTACAGAAGTGGACTTCTCTAGGCGTCCATTTACCTTATTTCTCGAGGATGGCGGGCAATTGACCGCAGACTCGCTGATTATTTCAACAGGTGCAACAGCTAAGAAATTAGGGATACCTGGTGAAGCCGACAATATCGGCAAAGGGGTAAGTACATGTGCAACGTGTGACGGATTTTTCTTCCGGAACAAAAAGATCATCGTTATTGGCGGCGGTGATACGGCAATGGAGGAGGCACAGTTTTTAACTCGATTCGCTTCCGAAGTGCGTATAGTCCATCGTAGAGACGATCTCAAAGCTTCAAAAATCATGCAGGATCACGCTCGCGGCAATAGCAAAGTAGCTTGGAGCTTGAACCGTACACCACTTGAAGTGGTGGCAGGGCCGCTGGGTGTGACAGGACTGAAGGTCCACAATAACGCTACAGGTGAAGAAGAGTTGCTTGAGGCGGACGGGATTTTCCTAGCGATCGGGCATACCCCGAATACGGGTTTCTTAGGCGGGCAGCTGCCAACCGATGAGCTTGGTTACTTGCAGGTAATCCCAGGTACATCCCAAACCACGATCCCAGGAGTATTCGCTTGTGGTGATGTACAAGATCGGATCTATCGTCAAGCGATTACTTCAGCAGGAAGCGGCTGTATGGCCGCGCTCGATGCCGAACGCTTTATTTCGGAGCAACAAGTGAATGAAGAGCACGAACTACAAGGAGGAATGAGCTATGTCCGTTAATCATATTTCAGATGCTACTTTTCAAAATGAAACGGGGACCGGTACCGTCCTCGTCGATTTCTGGGCGCCATGGTGCGGCCCTTGTAAAATGATCGCTCCAATCCTAGATGAACTATCAGCTGAAGTCGGTGACTCCGCGAAAATCGTTAAAATCAACGTAGATGATAATCCCGAGTCCGCTGCGAAATACAACGTGATGAGCATCCCGACCTTACTTGTTTTTAAAGATGGGCAAGTCGTCGATCAGTTGGTTGGGTTGCAAAGCAAAGAGAAGTTAAAGGCTGTTATTGCAGCGGTTTAAGCTAGGTCGAAATACTAGGAAAAACAAACCATTCACATATACCTTAGGAGGACTATGATATGACACAGACACACCTACAAGAACGCACAGGCATCGCCACCCTTGGCGGTAACCCCATCACTTTACTGGGGCCAGAAATCAAAGTAGGGGATCAAGCACCCGATTTTAAAGTGAATAAGGATTTGATGACCGAAGTCAGCCTGGCGGATTATGCGGGCAAAGTAAAGCTCATTTCCGTTGTGCCATCCGTCGATACAGGGACATGTGACGCTCAGACGCGCCGGTTCAATGTGGAAGCTGACAAACTTGGTGATGACGTCGTTATTTTGACGATATCGGTGGATCTGCCATTTGCACAAAGTCGTTTCTGTGGCGCTGCGGGGATTGATAAAGTCGTCACCCTTTCCGATTACAAAAATCGCTCGTTCGGTCAAGCATATGGCGTGCTTATCAAAGAGATCCAGTTGGATCAGCGTGCGATCTTCATCGTGGATGCGAATGATACGGTTCGCTATGTGGAGTATTTGACTGAAATGAGTCACCATCCGGATTATGAGGCAGCTTTGGAGGCGTTGAGAGCGTTAGTGTAAAATGCGTTTGTGTAAAATGTCGAGATGAAAGAAAAGAGCAGTCATCCCTTGTGGGATGGCTGCTCTTTAGCGTTGGAGATAACTGTGCGCAAGGGCATCATGCCGGCCAGCGGCGGCACGCTAGCGCACAAAAACTGTGCGCAAGGGCATCAAGCCGGCCAGCGGCGGCACACTAGCGCACAAAAACTGTGCGCAAGGGCATCAGGCCGGTCCTCGGCGGCACGCTAGCGCACAAAAATTGTGCGCAAGGGCATCATGCCGGCCAGCGGTGCACGCTAGCGCACAAAAATTGTGCGCAAGGGTATCATGCCGGCCAGCGGTGCACGCTAGCGCACAAAAACTGTGCGCAAGGGCATCAGGCCGGTCCTCGGCGGCACGCTAGCGCACAAAAACTGTGCGCAAGGGCATCAGCCCCGTCAGCGGCGGCACGCTAACGCACAAAAATATAACATTCTAATGTTTGACGGCGCATGTAGTAGGGTAATGTTGTATGCTGTACAACATTTGTTTTCGCGGGAACGACACAAGCTAAAGGAGAAGATCAAAATAGCCGCTACCGCCGCGCAAGCGCGATCTCGCGGCTGCCCTTGACCATGCCCGCGCCGCACAGCGGGCACGCCTTCGCCGCGAGTCGGGCCTCCTGCGGCGAAGAGATCCGCGACCAGGCTTTGCAGCCGGTCGCGCTGCACAACCACGCCGCGACCCGCTCGGTCGCGGTCGCAGCACTTCCAGTCGCGGCTGCGCCAGCGACTGAACGCCCGGCCGCAGCTCCGCCAGCGGCCGAGAACCCGCCAGCCGGCTTGCTGCGGCTGGTGACAATGCCTGCGTCCGCGCCAGGGAACGCGGACAGCAAGAAGCGGGAAGGCTCCGCCTTCTTCCCGCGGTAGAACGCCGGCGAGCTGATCAGCAGCTCGCCCTTCGCCCTTGTCACGGCGACATAAGCCAGTCGCCGTTCTTCCTCAAGCGCGGCAGTTCCTTTGTCGCGCCCCGCAACGCCCGCCATTTTGACATCGTCCAAATGGCTTGCATCGAGTGCCGAGGAATGCGGCATATTGCCTTCAATCGCACAGAGCAGGTACACGATCGGGAACTCGAGTCCCTTCGATTTATGAATCGTCATCAGCGAGATTTTATCCGCAAATTGTTCTTTGCTTTGCATCCGCATTTCCGTGCGTTTTTCCGCTACTTCATGGATAAAATAAAGGAACTGCTCGACCGTGTTGAACCTCTTCGCAGAGGATTCCAGTTCGTCCAGCGTTTCCTTCAGCATCTCACGATGCTGTGTAAGCTTACTGCGCTTATTCGTCTCGAGAAACGCATCGTAGAAATCTTTGCGAATCGCTTGAATGGCTGCGAGCGGTGTCATCTCGACGAGGGATTTGATCAGACGAATGCGGGCTTTCAGCTTTTCTTTCTGAAATTCCTTTAACTGTGGGAGACCCAGCAGATGGATTAAAGGCCACTTTTTCGCCTGAATCGCTTCTTGATCTTGAATAATACGCATGCCTTGGTCTCGTCCAATATATAATGAGGGGAGGACCCCTTCGATCGCTTCGAAATTCCGACGCTCATGCGCAATTCGCAAATGGTCAATAATCGGCTTCACCATCCACTGTTCATAGAAGGAATCATTCGAACCATAATCGACAAAAGGGAGGTTATGCAGGATTAACGCCTCAATAATAGCCCGACTGTTACTCGCCGTCCGATACAAAATCGCGAAATCCCCATACTGCCTGCCGCCCTCAGCTACCTTAAGCCGAAGATCGTCGATTAACCAGTCCGCCTCGTCATCACTGTTCGCAGGCTTCACATAGTGCGGCTTAAGTGTGCTTTCCTTGGTGGCCAGAAGTGTCTTGGATTTTCGCTGCACATTATGCTTAATGATCGCATTGCCTAAGCCAACAATACTCGACGTCGAGCGATAGTTGATATCAAGCGTCACGGTTGTTGCCGTGGGGTACTGCTCATGGAATTGCAAAATAAACTCATTTCTCGCCCCATTGAACGAGTAAATCGTCTGGTCATCGTCACCAACAACCATCAGATTCTGATGAACTGCCGCAATCATTTTAATAATTTCATACTGAACGGTATTCGTATCTTGGAACTCATCGACACTGATGTATGTAAATTTGCGTTGCATGGAGCGGAGAATGTCGGGATTGTGGAGGAGCAGTTGGTATGCCTTGATCAAAATATCATCGAAATCGATCTTCTGTTGCTCCATTTTCCACTGTTCATACTGCAAGAAAATTTTCTTTGCTTCCCGTTCCTCTTCTGTGCCTTCCGGGAGATCTTCGACCTCGATGAGCTGCATTTTGTAAGAGGAGAGCAGGGAAATGAGCACTTCAGGCTGATACGTATCCTGCAAGCCCATACTAAGCATGATCCGCTTGAAAACAATTTGCTGAAAGCGGCCATCGCTCAGAATTTCCTGCTGCAGCCCGTTCATCCGCAGTAATCGCAGGCAAAAAGCATGAAACGTCCGCACCTGCATCACGTTCGCCATACTCGCATGAAGACCAGGCATCGTCGTGAGACGTTCCCGCATTTCTTCAGCAGCCTTTTTGGAAAACGTAATAAGAAGTAGATTCGCAGGCTGTACCTGATGGACACGGAGCAAGTAGGCGACGCGGCACACAAGTACCGTCGTTTTCCCTGAACCTGCGCCAGCTAGCGTGAGAAGAGGGCCTTTGAAGTGCCTGACAGCCTTGATCTGAGCTTCATTGAGAAGGATACCGTGTTCCTCTAAGTCGCGGAAGAAATAACTATCGGAATCACCATCGGGTACAAGCTTTGTGCTATTGGTAAGAAGCGCCATTTGGGCATGAGGGACCGGGCGTTCAGTAGTTGGTTTAAAGCCTAAAGGCGTTGTATACATAGGCATGGTATTCATGTGTCGACCACCTGTTTCATAACATTGTTTCGTGCAAGACTGAACCACCTATTTTACCACAATTATAGCCGTATGAAAGGAAAAATAGCCGTATGGTTAAATCTTACGTTAAATTATTGTGGGGGCAGTTCAATGAACACGATGCCACCGGGCTGGCTGCGCAGTGCGCATACTATTTTCTGCTCTCCCTTTTTCCATTATTGCTGTTCGTAATGAGCTTACTCGGCTACTTGCCGTTCTCCTCCGACGATGTCGTCGGCTTGATTCGGGAGTACATTCCGGGTGCTGTGGCAGGGTGGCTCGAGGAAACGCTCAGTAATCTGCTCAATGTCAAAAGAGGCGGAACACTCTCCTTCGGGATCATCTTGGCCCTAGTGAGCGCCAGCGCGGCAATGAACGCTATTGTTCGGGCTGTCAACAAAGCATACGGCTTGCCCGAGCGTAAAAGCTTCATTCACTCTCGCTTTTTAGCTATCATGCTTACGTTAGGTATGTTAGTCGTGATCATCTCAGCGCTGCTGCTCAGCGTGTTCGGTCACTGGATTGGGGATTGGTTAGCGGAGCACGTACATGTGGCGAGTGCCCATATTGAGTTGTGGAACAATCTTCGCTGGATTATTAACTTTGTCATCATTTTTGTCGTCTTCATCGGCATTTACTATATTGCACCCAACACGTGCTTAACGTGTAAAAGCGTGCTGCCAGGCGCCTTGTTCGCCTCCATTGGTTGGCAAGGAACGTCGCTAGCGTTCTCCTTCTATGTCAACAGCTTCACCAACTACAGCGCGACGTACGGCAGTATTGGCGGGATCATCGTGCTGATGACCTGGTTCTACATCTCAGCGCTCATTATCATTATCGGCGGCGAAATTAACGCCTTGCGTTATGTGAAAAATATACACCAGGCCAATGCAGCCCTGGATAAGACGGAAAAGAACCGAATCTGAGATTATCAGATCCGGTTCTTTTTGTAGTTTATAATCTCACCAGCTCAAAACCCCACCCTCCAACCGCTTTACACCGCGGATTTTGCCAAGTTGCTCTGCAAGACGAAACAAAGCCAAATCCTTCACCTTCGCTTCAATCATGACGTCGATGCGGGTGAGACCAATCTCTTTGCAGCTTTTGAGAAAAGCTGTAAGCATCTCGGGCTCTATGTAGTCCGCGTGGGAGCGAAATTCCTTCTCGCTCTTGGGCGAGGAGACGTGGATCTTCATAGGCAGTTCTCCCCATGTTTGGGCAATCTGAGGAAGCAGATCGATGGGAGAAAGGGCGGACGGATTGCACCAGTCGTGATGCAAATCCAGCATGCACGGGCGCTGCAGCCTCTGACTTACGGTGAGCGTTTCTTCGAGCGTGTACGTTTTGTCATCGTTCTCAAAAGTCAGCCGCCGCATCGCAGACTCGGGCACCTTCGGCGCGTTGTCGAAAAGCTTCTGCGTCGCAGCCTCCTTATCACCATACACACCGCCAACATGGATGTTAATGATGGCGGCTTCGTCCAGCCCCATGCCATCCAGAATGGCCGCATGATAATTCAAATCCTCAATCGCCGCAGCAACGACCTTATCGCTTCCGTTGAGCAAGGTGAATTGATTGGGGTGCATGCTGAGCCGCATATCGTGTGCCTTCGCGAAGTCACCGAGCTTCCGAAGCTCGTCAGCATACTCCCCGGCAACATCAATCTGCACATCCGGATGAGTGGCCAGAGGGATTAGTGCGGACGAAAGTCGAAACAAACGAATGCCATGAGCGGCATTATAATAGAGAATTCGCTGCGTCGCTTGGAGGTTTTTGCGGCCAATTTCGATAGCACGCTGCATGGCCTCTTCGCATGGCCGCTCGGAGAATAGCTTGTACGTGAACGTCGAGCTAGGCGTGTTATTATAAATAGCCATTGCAGTTGATACGAATCCAAGTCGAATAATCACATTAGTCCTCCGTTGCTCGAAAGTTAATAGTTACTCTAGTGTACCCCTTTTTCTAGCTAGCTTTCTAACAAATTTTCATCGTGGCCATTAGGACACCMCAAAATCTCCGACTCCACTAGACAGGTATACCTCTAAAAACTCCCACTCTACTCCAACAGGCCAAGTAAACATCTCCCTCATCATTCAACAGGACAGGTACACATCTAACCTCCACCACTCAACAGGATAGGTACACATCTAACCTCCCACTCCACAACACAGGTACAATCAAAAAACCTCCCAATCCACTGGACAAAGGTGGAGGGGAGGCTAGTGGTCTGCGCTACGCAGGCAGTATAACTGTAAAAAGTACATCTAATTCGCCGGGAATTAGCCGAAAATCGCAAATAGATGGAAAACATCCATCTATTTCTTGCTATTTCGCCGATTATCTCGTTATTACTCGAAAATAACGTGAGTTTTTCCAGTTATTTCGCTACACGAGTCGTTATCGCCTGAATTAGATGGAGGTTTTCCATCTAATCATTCAGGAGGCTACAGGGAAGCGGGGGCTACGGCAAGGTATCTGCTGATTGCAACGATGTTGGTGCGATGCCATCAAAAAACCTCCMAATCCACTGGACAAAGGTGGAAGGGAGGTTAGTGGTCTGCGCTACGCGGCAGTATACCTGTAAAAAGTACATCTAATTCGCCGGGAATTAGCCGAAAATCGCAAATAGATGGAAAACATCCATCTATTTCTCACCATTTCGCCGATTATCTCGTTATTACTCGAAAATAGCGTGAGTTTTTCCAGTTATTTCCCTACACGAGTCGTTATCGCCTGAATTAGATGGAGGTTTTCCATCTAATCGTTCAGTGGGGCGGGGAGAGGCACGGTTTCCCGTTATTTCTCTTCGCCAGCCCATAACTGCCGGAAATAGATGGAGGTTCTCTATCTTCGCTAAACCCGCTCAACCTTCAATAGGTTAGTCGTACCGGACTTCCCAACCGGAATACCTGCGGAGACGACGGTGAGGTCGCCTTTCTTCACATAACCAAGCGTCTCTGCTTGGTTGATCGCGGAGCGAATCATCGCATCCGTTGATTCGCAGAATTCACCAAGAACAGGGATGACACCCTGCACCATGCTCAATTGGCTGATCGCGTGCTGGCTGTTCGTTACCGCGATGATCGGTGCTTCTGGGCGATATTTGGCGATCATTCGTGCCGTGAAGCCCGTCTCTGTCGGTGTTAGAATCGCCGCAGCATGCAGCTTG
Organism: Paenibacillus sp. 01T442; assembly: GCF_056398345.1. Lineage (NCBI taxonomy): Bacteria > Bacillati > Bacillota > Bacilli > Caryophanales > Paenibacillaceae > Paenibacillus > Paenibacillus sp. 01T442. Next base: position 253,949 of record NZ_JBFTPF010000002.1, on the reverse strand, counting down.
TTCGCGGAGGATACAACCGCTTGGCACAACACTTCGGTGATCTCGTTGTTGGATTGCAGCTGTGCATCAACCAAGGAGCTGCGCACCATGGTTTGCTCGACGCGCTCAGCGATAGTTGCCATCATCGTCACGGACTCGACTGGATACTTGCCAGCCGCTGTCTCGCCGGAAAGCATCACAACGTCACTGCCGTCAAGCACGGCATTCGCCACGTCACTCACTTCAGCGCGAGTCGGACGCGGGTTGCGCTGCATGGAATCCAGCATTTGCGTAGCTGTAATAACCGGTTTACCAGCTAAGTTACAAGCGCGTATCATATCTTTTTGTGCAATTGGAACTTCCTCGGTCGGAATTTCAACCCCAAGGTCACCACGGGCCACCATGATGCCGTCGGAAGCTTCCAGGATACCAGCGAAGTTCGTCATGCCTTCTTCGTTCTCGATTTTCGAGATGATCGGTGTCAATCCTGCGCCATACTGCTCTAGAAGGGCACGAACCTCACGAACATCATTTCCGTTACGAACGAAGGACATCGCGACGATTGAAATATTTTCCTCAACGCCGAATTTGATGTGCATGACATCGCGCTCCGTCACACCCGGCAAGGATGTGCGTACGCCTGGTAAGTTAACACCTTTGCGTTGCTTCAACTGAGCGGGGTTCAAGACGCTGCAAGTCACTTCTGCGCCATCGATCATTTCAACACGCAGCTCGATGGAGCCATCGTCGATCAATACGAGATTGCCGGGCTTAACATCCTGCGGCAAACCTGGGTAGTTCACCGATACACGGCTGGAATCGCCGATAATTTGTTCAGTTGTCAAGACGATGCGATCGCCCGTTTGCAAGTCATAGGAAGCATCTTTCAATTGACCGATGCGGATTTCTGGACCTTTGATATCCATAAGAATCGGGATAATAACGCCCATTTCTTGCGCAGCTTGGCGAACACGCTGAATACGACCGCGGTGCTCATCCAAATCGCCATGTGCCATATTTAAACGCGCGACGCTCATGCCGGCGCCAATTAATTCTTTCAGGGTTGGGACGGAGTCGCACGCAGGACCCATTGTACAAATGATTTTTGTTCTACGCATCGTGAAGGACTTCCTTTCGAATGTAAGAGATTAGTTGGCTTCATTATATGCCTTATCCATGTGATTTTCTATGAACTATAGTATGATATATGTAATATAGTATGATACAAGGGGGCGAGGATTTTATGCAGCTAACTGGCATTCACTATGATAAAAGCAGTACATGGAACGAGGAACAGCCCATAATGCGCCCGGACTGGACACTTGTTTTCGTGATCTATGGCCGCTGTGTGTACTGGGTCAATGAGAAGAAACAAGTGCTAGAGAAAGGGCAATGGCTCCTCGTCCCGAGAGAAACTCCCTTCTATGGCCGGAGTGTGCCAACGAAAATACATGAGAAATTTGTGCTGCAATTTGACGCGCAGGCAGCACAAGACATCTTTCCGCTACTGCAACAATCGTCCTACACCTGTCGCCAGACCGGCAAATTCGACATCATCGCAGATCGGCTGCGTTTGATCCATCGCGGCTGGCAAGACAAACAGCCCTATTACATGGCGCTATGTGAAGCGCATCTGCAAGAGCTGTTTGTGTTTCTCCAACGGGAGTCGGATCAGGCTGCCACAACCTCGACAACCGCACTTCTCGTGGAGCAAATGAAGGGCTATATCCAGAATCATTACCGCGAGCATGTCACCAAGGACGAGTTAGGCAGCTGTATCAGCCGCTCGCCGAATTATGCAGCTTCGCTTTTTCGCCAAGTCACGGGTCAAACGATCAGTGAATTCGTTCACGTCACGCGAATCAAAACAGCCGTCTACATGCTGCGTCATTCCGCCCTGACCGTCACCGAAATTGCCGAGTTTATTGGCTATAACGATCCGTCTTATTTCTATCGTGTATTCCGAAGAATGACAGGTTTAGTACCAACCAAACTAGTTTCAGATCGTGAAACGATTCGGAAATAATTCGGAAATAATTCGCAAGTAATTCGCAAGTAATTACATCGTTCCGCCGCCGAGCCGCACGTTAGCAGGAATTTGCTCAGGACCTTTGTTGATATAGTCGTGAATGAACGTTCCAACACTAGCTTCATCGAATTTGGCGAGTGACATTGTTTTCGTCCAAGCCGTAACCACGACCTCTTGATCGGCTGGCACATCGACATTGGGAACTGCTAGCACACCAGCACCAGCCGTCTTGAAGTGGGTCAAGTAGTCAAGTCGATCGAGCAGCTCCTTCGGTGCATCGGGATGGTAATGGATGATGATATCGCCATGCTCCAAGTTGTGGACAAGCATCTCGTAACCAGGTCTTTCCTTATAGAATCCGAATTTCAAATCATGTGGGCTATGCGTACCTGAAGTAGGGATTTTCATCTCGTACATCAAGGTGCCATCTTTATGATCGCGTCCGTAATCCTTATCTGTTGTGACCTGAATGTTGGCATGGAAATTAAGCTTATCTAAGCTGTACTTGCCTGCGGAGCTTTGAATGAGTGAAGTACCGACGCTGCCGAGAGCGATGATGAGCAGGGCATGTGAGAGAAGGAGCCATGTTTTATGTTTCTTTTTTAGGGCTTGCTTTTCAGCCTTTTTCAACCGCGAGGTGTTGTCTTTGTTTATTCTTGCTGCGAGTACATAACCAATGATAGCTGCAATGAATAGAGCTAGTCCGATATAGAACAATATGGTCATCAATTTCAATCCCTTTCTGCATCGTGGAATCATCCACCCTGAATAAGTTTCTTTGTTGAAAAATAAGAGGACACTACAAATTGTAGTTTTTCTAAGGGGTGGAAGTCAACTTCTAATGTTATCCTGATTTTGGCATGTTACCAGTGCAGACGAGCATGGGGAAGTTTCTCCGTTTCTTTGGGAAAAAAAGGATTGCCAAAGAGCAGATAATCCGCTACAGTTAAGCCAAATGAATAGCAACACGGGTGCTTGATGAAGTCAGGCTGAGATAGTGGCCCTATGCCACTGACCGTTAATCTGATCTGGATAATGCCAGCGTAGAGACCTGATGTGCTTTTTTATGCACAAATGTTCAAGCCTGCCGGTATTCCGGTGGGCTTTTTTTGTCCTTAAGGGGCAAAAAAGACCATGTATCCAAGGTTGGCGTGTTCGCTTATCTCATTGACAAATATGAATGGGGAAAAAGGAGTCGAGAAGAAGATGGAGCAAAAGGAAGCAAGTAAAAAAGGGTTGAAGCTGACAGATATTTTGATCACGATTGTTATTTCAGCCGTGTTTGGTGTGATTTATCGGATTTGGGGACCGATCTATGATCTTATGAAGCCGCTAGGCTTACATGCAGAGCAGTTGAGCTATGGCATGTGGTTCATGGCAGCGACATTCGCGTTCCTCGTGATTCGCAAACCAGGCGTTGCCCTGTTGGCTGAAGTTGCAGCCGCAACGATCGAGGCCTTGTATGGCGGCCATTGGGGCGTGTCGACGCTCGTCTTTGGATTGCTGCAAGGGCTTGGTGCAGAGCTGGTGTTCGCGGCTTTCCGCTATCGTCGCACTAATGTGGGAGTAACGATTCTTGCATCTTTCGCTTCCGCGATCATGTCCATTTTTGTGGATACGTACTATGGCTATATCGATCAGCTGGCATTCTGGAATTATCTATTATTCATTGGTTTACGGTTACTGGGTAGCGCTTTGATCGCGGGTGTATTCGCCTACTATTTGACAGGTGCTTTATCCCGCACAGGTGTATTGAATCTGATTCGTCCAGTTTCCAAAAAAGATTACGACGTACTGGGGTAACGAGATGAGCGAAGGAATGAGCGTTACGAATCTACGGTTAAAATATCCCGGCGATGACGCCCCCCTGATCTTTCAGGGGGTTTCCTTTTCCATCGAGCGGGGTGAGAAGGTACTGCTGCTGGGACCTAGCGGCTGTGGCAAATCGACCCTGCTTCAGGTGTTGAGCGGAATTGTGCCAGACATGATTGAGCTGCCGCTCAAAGCGGATGAGATTCGCAGGCCTAGCCGGTGGGGGTATGTGTTTCAAGATCCAGATACACAGTTCTGTATGCCTTATATTGATGAAGAAATCGCGTTCGTGTTGGAAAATCAGGAAGTGCCGCGGGAAGATATGCCTGCGCGCATCCGGTATTACTTGGATTTGGTCGGGGTGCATGTGCCTGATGCGCATACGTTGATTAGTACGCTGTCCCAAGGGATGAAGCAGCGGTTAGCGATCGCAAGTGTACTGGCGCTTGAGCCAGAGGTGCTCTTTCTCGATGAGCCGACGGCGCTGTTGGATGATGAGGGTACGAAGCAGGTATGGGACACGATTCGAGCCATTAGCGGGGACAAAACTCTCCTTATTGTCGAGCACAAAATTAGCGGCATGCTGGATTTGCTCGATCGGTTGATCATCTTAACTCCAGAAGGCAAGGTATTGGCCGATGGACCGCCGCTTGCCATGTTTGAAGCTTACAAAGAGCAAATGAGGGAATATGGCATTTGGTATCCTGAGGTGTGGGAGGACTATGCCAAGGAGAATCCGCAGGCAGCGGTGAGGGGAGACGACCTATGGAATGGGCATCCCACTAGTGTGGTGCCGTTAGCACCCGTTATGGTCTTCCAGGATTTCGTCGGTGTTCGCGGAGGACAGATCAGGACCTCTGTGGATAACTTTAGCGTTTATCCAGGGGAATGGATCACCGTTATCGGTGCCAACGGTGCAGGCAAAAGCTCGCTCCTCCTCGCGATCATGCGGCTCGTCCCAACCCGCGGAAGCTGTGTGATCGCGGGCGTGAAGGGCAACAAAGTCGAGCACCTTGCGGAGCAAGTCGGCTTTGTGTTCCAGAACCCGGAGTTCCAGTTCGTCACGAACTCCGTGGAGGAAGAGCTGACCTATGGCTTGCCAGAGGGTCAGCCGAGGAACGAGCAATGGGCAGCGGCTGAGCTGCTGCTCCGGGAATACGACCTGCTCGCGCTGCGCGAGCGGCACCCGTTCCAGCTCTCGCTGGGCCAGAAGCGCAGGCTTAGCGTGGCGTCCGCGATGGTTCGCGGGCCACGCATCCTGCTGCTAGATGAGCCCACCTTCGGGCTCGATGCGCGCGGCACGCTGCGCATGCTCGAGGGGCTGGAGCGGCTGCGCGCCAGCGGGACCGTGATCGTGATGGTGACACACGATCACGAGATCGTCAAGCGCTGGGCAACGCGCGTCTGGCAGGTCGAGGCCGGGCGCGTGACGGAAGTCGAGCACGCATCCATTATTTATGCTGTCCCGGGAGGAGAGCCGCTGCTATGCAAATAACGTTCCCCTTTCGCGAAACATGGCTGCATCGGGTAAATCCGGGTGTGAAGCTTGTCTTATCGATTCTGCTATTCATCGTTGTCGTCTTCACTCATAATCTCAATATGATGCTGTTCCTGACGTTAGGCGCGTTGCTTCCGCTGGCGCTATTATCCGGACATCCTACGAAGAGACTGCTGCTCTATGCGTCACCATTTCTGCTGATTTTCGTGTCCTCCACAGCGGGCATGATGATGTTCGGTATCGGGGAGACCGAATGGTTTCATCTTGGGATCATTAGAATTACCGAGGAAAGCTTCTACCGCGGGATCCATCTTGGTTTGCGCGGCATCCAGGTTGCTTCCGTCGGCTTGCTGTTCAGCTTGACCACGCGGCCTGTCGCGTTGTTCTATGCGATGATGCAGCAGTGGAAGGTCGCGCCGAAGTACGCGTACAGCTTCCTGGCAGCGCTGCGCATGCTGCCCGTCATCCTCGAGGAGCTGCAGACGCTTCGCTATGCGCTCAAGGTTAGGGGCAAGCGTCAGCAGCAGAATCCGCTGACATTGTGGTACACCACGATGCGGATGATCGCCATTCCGCTGCTGGCTCAAAGCATTCGCCGTGCCCACCGGACGGCGGTGGCGATGGAAGCGAAGCGTTTTTCGATGAGTCGTAAACGCACGTATTATTATGTATCTTCCTACTCGATGTTAGATATATATTACATCCTCTACTGGGTCATGCTCATTGCAGCATCCTATTGGCTCGCGGTTACGTGGCCTCTGCTAAACAGTGTAGATGTGCGTTGAAAGAAGAGCAACCCTACTCGCGGTAACGAGGTGGGTTGCTTTTTTTATTCGCCCCATTTGAGCATGAGCGTGACTCGGCAGCATTGATTTGCGGTCACACGGGGACCAACCACGAATTGTATGGTACTGGGGGAGTAGCTCGTTTCGATGGTAGAATCACTACCGAAGGTTTTAACAATACGATCGACTTCTTTTTGGTTGCCGTTCTGAGCATTCGTCATTAATTGACGAGCGATTTCTGGGTCTGTGAGCTTTTTGACGACGATAGAAGCATCTTTTAACAAGTGCTCCGAGGCAACGACGGAGTTAGAAAGCATTTTGGTATTAACTGGAGGAAAGTTGCGGTCCCACGCCCAGTAAGGTGCATAGTGGTAGGGGTGAGCAGGATATAGATGATACTGAGCTGGGGGATAGGTATAAAAGGTTGGGTCGTTGTACATCGAGACCGACCCCTTTCTGTAAAATGATGAGCACTAGCAATATATGTAAGAGATGGGCTAGTGTGCGTCCCCATACAAAAAAGCTCCCCGGAAGGGGAGCTGCATGTCTTCGTTCAACTTATCTGGATGTTGTTAGTGTGACGTAGCTTGTTACTTTGACGCCCGAAGCTGAAACGGCAGTAAGTTCAAAATTGGTTACATTACCCGTTACATGCACGGTACCATCGGCATCAACCGATACAGAGCCAACCGCAGAGCCAGTTTCCCCGCGCACATCATTCGTAATAAATAAAGTGCCTAGAGCAAAGTTATAGTTTCGGATATCGAGGTTCTCATATGTGTTTCCATAATTGTCTGTAGCCTTAAGATCCATGGCTGTGTATGCGTCGAAATTAGCTTTGTACACATTGTCACCAACACTCATTGTCATAGGTTCAGTAATGGAAGTTTCCCCCGCCGTCAATGTCTTCACAGTCACAGCGGTACTTTCGACAGTTACGCTGACATGCAGTTGTTTAGCTTCTCCATTCCCAACTTGCACAATAAGACTCACGTCCGTAGTACCGGGTTTGTTACCCAGCACGTAAGCACGATGATCGGAGGTAAGGCCTACTTTAGCAATGCTAGGGTCTAAGGAGACAACCGATTGTACAATGCCAGGAGTCGCAATATCTTCACCAGCGGATGTTGTTAATTTGATTTTGATCTCTTTGGCAAATTTACTTAGCGTAGGATCTTCAGCAATCGTTTTGGTGATAGTACCTGTAGCGGAGCTAGTCAATCCACTATCAATGACGCTGCCCAAATGGTAATCACCTACAACCGAAACATTACTTGGGTTAGAAGGTGTTACGACTGGCGGCTTCTGAGCGTTGAAAGCATCTTGAGCCCCGTACGAGCTAACTACGAGATCCTCGCGTGTAGCGGCTTGATCGCCAGCTTTGCTAGTTGGATGAATACCAAGCGCAGTGGCCTGCTTAACCGCATCCGTGTACCAAGGCGAGCTTGCCATCGAAACTGTTTTTCCTAATCCTTTAAGAAGCACGGTATCCAACTGGGCAGCGGTAACCGATTCGCCAGGCTGGAATGTTGTATCTGTCACGCCGTCGATCAGACCGGCTTTTTTAGCCGCTTCAATATAAGGGATCGCCCAACCGTTAGCGGTGTCGTCTGCATGAACATCCGTGAAGCTGGACACGTTAATCGTAAGATCAACCGGAATATTGTAGATTTTCGTAGCTACTTTAGCGAATTGCGCACGCGTCATATTTTGTGAGATTCCGAAAGTTGTACCCGAAACGCCTTCGAAAATACCATCAGCGATCATACGATCGATTTTCGTTTTCAAAGCTGCGTTGCTTCCAGCCAAATCTGTAAAATCAGCGCTTGTTTTAACTGCAGCGGAGGCAGGTTGAACAAGTGTCAAAGAAGCGAATAATGAAAATGCCATGGCAGTCGTGGAGATGAGTGTAAGTTTTTTGTTTGATTTCATATAGGAATGGCCCCCTTGGCATGATTAGAATTTTGTGTTCTAGCAATCTAGTGGACTAGTATTTCACGTGCTTGTCTTGTTGCTATAACTATAGCTTGCCTGATCATCTACGTCATTGTCAAATTTCTGGCAGTCTCGATAGGAGAGTGCTAAATTTATGTTGATTTTAAGTAAAGAATAGAAAAACAATTCGAGTCTGTGATATACTCGCCATACAGGAGATGATCAGATGAATGCGAAGGTTTCTTTCCAAACACTCCGCCGTCCCAAGCTTGTGGATGATGTTGTGACCCAGTTGCAGAAGAAAATTTCAGATGGCGAGCTGAAAATGGGCGACAAGATTCCGACGGAGCCGGAATTAATGGAACAGTTCGGCGTCGGCCGCTCCACCATTCGTGAGGCTGTTAGGGTTCTTGTGCATGCGGGATTGCTGGAGAAGAAGCAAGGCTTTGGCACCTTTCTAACGGGGCATTCCGATGCAGCGATGCAAGAACCGCTAGTTCACCGACTGCGTCGAGCGGAAATTTTGGAAGTCTACGAAGTCAGAAAAATGCTCGAGCTCGAAATATCCAGACTCGCTGCAGAACGTCGCGACGAAGCCGATTTGGCGCAGATGAGTGAAGCATTGGATCAACGGTTGCAGGCGCTGGATAGAGGGGATACGAACGCCTATTTAGCTTCTGACATGGTTTTTCATCAGGCAATCGCGGTCGCGAGCAAAAATAGCATTGTTGTCGATTTGTATCGCTCATTTTCAGCAGTGATGTTGGAAGCTCTGAGGAATTTAGTAATGGATGAGCAGGTTCACGATCACCATCATCTTTTTCATGTGAATTTGTATCAAGCGATCCGAGATAAGGATGTTGCCGCTGCGGAGCATTGGACACTTCAGAATCTGGAGAGGACCGTTCAGCAGGTCAAAAAGTTTCTTCAGCAGGACAATTAGAGTAAAAGTAAAGAGTAAGATTATGAAGAAGATGGGAGCGGGAGTCATCCTTGCCTTTCCCATGATTTTAAACATCAGATGATATGATGATTAGGAGTGGTTTTCATGCAAACAGCAACAGGTACAGTTTCTGCTACACATTCAGCACAGACACAGGCACGTACGGTCTATGCCATTTTATTTTCGATCAGCTTAGTACATTTATTAAATGATGCGATTCAATCGGTTATTCCCGCGATCTTCCCAATTCTGCATGACTCCTTGCAGTTAAGCTTTACGCAAATTGGTTGGATCGCCTTCACACTCAACGTGACAGCTTCCTTGTTCCAGCCCTTAATCGGGTTGTATACCGACGCGAAGCCGAAGCCCTATTTACTGCCAATTGGCGTTGTTTTCTCGCTATTTGGTATTGTCGTACTGGCCTATGCGGGAACATTCTCGCATGTGATCATGGCCGTAATTCTGGTTGGCCTAGGCTCATCCGTGCTGCATCCAGAGTCTTCGCGGGTGGCCTTCTTAGCTGCGGGTCCTCGTAGAGGGCTGGCGCAGTCGATTTTCCAAACAGGCGGGAACATTGGCCAGGCGTTGGCACCTATTTTTACAGCACTTATTTTCGTACCGTTAGGTCAGTTCGGGATCATTTGGTTTACTTTTGCAGCGGCAGCGGGGATCGTAGTTCAGATATTTGTGGCAAAATGGTACCAAGGTGCGCTAGTCGCACGTTCCGCTGTTCGTAAAACGGCTTCCGTGAAGAAGCCTTTGCCAAAGAAAACAGTCGCCTACGCGCTAGGTATTCTGATCATGCTGCTCTTTTCCAAATTCGTTTATGTGGCGAGTATGACAGGGTTCTATGCGTTCTATTTAATGGACCATTTCGGAGTCACGACAGGGAAAGCGCAGCTCATTATTTTCACCCTATTGGCAGCTGGGGCTGTGGGGACATTTATGGGCGGCCCTTTGGCGGACCGATTCGGCAGACGAAATATGATCTGGTTCTCCATCTTGGGAACCGCGCCGTTCTCTTTGCTGCTTCCATTTGTAAACCTGTTCTGGTCAGCAGTTCTATGTGCATGCATCGGGTTCATTCTGTTGTCCGGCTTCTCTGTAATCGTGGTCTATGCGCAGGAGTTGTTGCCTGGCAAGGTTGGTACGGTATCTGGATTATTCTTCGGACTGGCGTTCGGATTAGGTGGCATTGGTTCGGCGGTGCTGGGGACGTTGGCCGATGCGACAAGTATCGGTTTCGTGATTCGGCTTTGCGCGTACTTGCCGTTGCTAGGACTGTTTGCAGCCTTCCTACCTACGGATAAAAAACTAAATATGACGAGCTAGTCGCGAAGCAGCAGGGCTCCATTGAGAATGATAATTATCCTCATTTACTAACTTTTAATTAACTACTTTACAAATGTAAGTGAGTTGGATATAATAAACCCAACAAGATTACATTTGGAGGAGGCAGCGATTATGGGTAAATGTGCATGCGGAAACACACAGAACAGCGAGGGCAATTGCGACGGTTCACACGCTAAAAAAGACAAATAAGGTTTGGCACACATAGAAGATTTGCATAAAGACTCCGACGAGGTTAGACTCGTTGGGGTCTTTTTTTTGCGTTTTTTTGGGGGAGAAAAGTTTGGGAGAGCAATCTTCCCGCGGGTGCTGCACCGTATGCGAGTTGTAGCCGCTGAAGGGACTTGGCGAGCGAGTGATCTCTTCGTTTAACTGGAAAAAGATCAGCTAATTTCACACTCCACGGGTAAAAATCATGATTAGATGGAAAAAGGGTAGTTAATTTCGGCATATCCGCCATTTTTGCTGAAAAAGGGCGGAATTACCTACATGTTATCCAGCTATTTCACTAAATCGGGGAAATCGTTCTGATTTAACTGTACGTTTTCCATCTATCCTCGAGGGAGTTCAAACACTAGCTACTTGGACACCATCCCCCMTTGCAACTATCACTCGCACAAGCTAGCTAGGTTATTGACGCATCATGTCGACTATTTAAATGGAGGCTTATCAAAAATTGAAAATATCCATGGGAACATGTACATTAGATTTAGATAGGAATGGAATGGGGAGTGGAACGCATGGATGTGAAAGAAGCGATTCGCCAGCGGCGCAGTATTGGGAAACTCAAGCAGGATCCCATCGAGCACGCACTGATTGAAGAGATATTGGAAGCTGCTGTCTGGGCACCGAATCACGCGAATACGGAACCTTGGCGGTTCTGGGTGATGTCGGGCGAGGGCAGAAAGCTGCTGGGGCGCGGCTATGCCGAAGTCGCCATTGCGGAAGCGAGATCAGGCGCAGATGCTGAACTGTCTGAGGAAGAAGAAGAGCAGCTGCGCAGCAACAATGAGAAAAAAGCCATGCGGGCTCCGCTCGTGATTGCAGTAGCCGTTTCGCCAGCGGAGAAGCCAGTCGTTCCCGTGATAGAGGAATATGCGGCCGTTCATTGCGCCGTACAGAATATGATGCTAGCCGCACATGCCCTGGGATTAGGCACGATCTGGCGGACTGGCGATCCCACGTATCATCCGAAAATGCAAGAGAACTTCGGCCTCTCAGGCAAAGAAGAGATGGTCGGCTTTATCTATATTGGTTATCCGGAAGTCATTCCAACGAAGGCAGCGCGTGTCCCTTTTGCCTTAAAAACGCAATGGGTAACGGAGTAACTACTCCGAGAGGCAACATGCTTGAGTGATATGATTATCTGAACAGGGGCGGTAGGTACGCTGTTTGTAGGAATACTCGTAATTCGACATAGGAAGAAGAACCAGTGGCTGATAACTGAAGCCGCTGGTTCTTTTTCTTTTTGTTAAATGAAAAAACGGAAATCGTCGAACCGGCTTCATGAATTATTTCATTCGGCATACTGTGAATGCTAGAAAACCCTTGATATTACTGGGATTATCTTATTTAAACAGCCTGTTTTATTTACAATTCATTTAACCAGCCATGAAACTGCCTTGATAAAACCGGTTTACTATTAAAGAGAAGTGAGGCGAGCCCATATGGCAAACATAGATGATGTTGCGAAAGTAGCAAGAGTATCCAAAAGCACCGTTTCAAACGTGTTTAGTAAAAAGAGACCTATTAGCAAGGAGGTGTCAAAGCGCGTTCTGGATGCTGCTCTGGATTTGAACTATAGACCGAATTATTGGGCTCGAAGTCTAGCGAACAAACGGACGAGTATTATTGGACTTAATATGCCGGGCGAACAGGTGAAATTTAGTCAGTTTCATCTTGGCCTTTTTAATGGCGTGTTAAGAGAGTGCTACAGCCAAGGCTATCGATTGCTTGTAAACTCACTGTCAACCGAATTCTCCAAGCAAGTTGAGTATGTAGCGACTGATCCTGTTGATGGTGATATTCTACTCGATCCCGCTGAGAATGATGAACGAATCTCGGAACGGATCATGCGGAATTTGCCGCTCGTCGTTATTGGAAGACCACATCAAGAGTTCGAGTCCAGCGTGTCCTATGTAGATAACGACAACATTGGTATGGGACAACTTGTTGCGGAGCATCTGCTGCAACTAGGCCATACGCACATCGCGTTTCTGAACACACAGAAGGAACGAACAGTGGCTCAAGATCGCGAATTAGGTTTCATTAGAGCCTTTCAAAAAGCAGAGGTGACGATTGAACCTAAGTTCATCGTCTACAAGGATGGGAAATTAACATCGACGGCTTATGGCTTTCAGATGACCAAACGATTACTGACTTCTTACCCGCAGATTACTGCAATTATTACCGATACAGATAAAGTTGCCTTAGGTGTTTATCAAGCTGCTGAGGAACTTAAACTGCAAATACCAGAAGACTTATCTGTGTTCGCGTTTAGCGATGATTCAATTTACGCTCCTGAATTTAAGCCGCCGCTGACTGGCGTCAGGCTGAATGGAGAAGTGTTAGGGAGTGAAGCAGCCAAGTTGTTGATTGAACAGCTGCGAGAACCGAATCCCATTGTCAAACGCATATTAATTCCAGCGAGCCTCGTTTTTAGAGAGTCATGCGCCAAAGTGAGAAACAGTTAATAACCCAAATAGAGAAGAACTACTAGGAGGCCATACACATGTTAAATAAAAAAGCAGGAATGATCGCAGCCGTTGCGTTGTCGACAAGCTTACTTGTGACCGCATGCAGCACGAAAACAGGAACAGAATCACAGGTAAGCTCACCTAGTGAGACATCCAAGCCAGCCAAGCAAGAAACGCTGCGCATCCTCAGTGGTGTTGTCGGAGGGAAGACGCCTGAAGAGAATACGTTATTCGAGAAGGAAGTTGAACGGCTGACAGGGATTAAGGTGACGATTGAGAAACCAGCGGCTGACTACGATAAGAAGCTTTACGCAGCCATAGCAGCCGGAGAAAAGTATGACCTCATTTACATGGGGAAGGGCAATATGGACGTCTTAGTTGGCCAAGGAGCGCTAACACAGTTGAACGATAAAATTAAAGCTTCCAAAGTATTATCGGACCCGAAGGTGATTCCTACCAAAGAATGGGACATGATTACTTACGATGGTGGAAAAATCTACAGTGTATTTAATAAATCAGAAGGCGGAACACTGCCGACAGTTCGTCAAGATTGGATGGACAAGCTGAAGCTGCAGCAGCCGAAGACACTGGATGATTTCTATCAGGTATTGAAAGCCTTCAAAGAGAAGGATCCAGATGGTAATGGCAAGGATGATACGTACGGGTTGTCTACCGCAGGCTTATATGATATTCAAGGCTTTATGAGCGCAGCAGCTGTGAAATATAAATATGTGATCGATGCGAATGGTAAGCGTGCGATTCCTTATGCGACAGAAGCCGCGGTACCCATCTTTGAATGGTTCGCGAAGCTGTACAAGGAAGGCATTCTAGATCCTAACTTTGCGACCAATGATTCAGGCAAAATGAGAGAGCTATTCCTAACCAACCGTGTGGGTATGGTCACATACTKGGATGCATGGGTAGGACTCTTTAACAATATGAAGAAAACGGATGATCCTAAATTTGTCGCAAAAGCAATTCCAGGCGCTGTTGGTCCAGACGGGAAAATTATGCTTCGCCGTGGAGACCCGAGCGTATGGGGAATTCCAGTGAATGCGGAGCATGTAGACACCGCTATGAAATTCCTGGAGTTTTGGCAGTCGGAAAAAGGGAATATTCTAAGCACGTTAGGGATTGAAGGCACAGATTACACAGTGAAAGACGGCAAGTATACGTTAACTCCTGATGGTGTTAGCCATGGGATGGACCATGGGGCACCATTCCCGAACAACACAAACTTTAAAAATCCGATTGGCACACTGCCGGGTGCGATCGAAGGACGCCAAGTCATTTTTGATAACAACGCTACGATTGAGAACTCTACGAAAGATTGGCCTAATGCTGAGAAAATCGTGACGAACTATGCGTTCCAAGCGATGATGGGCAAAATGCCAGCGGCAGATGCTGTGAAGAAGATGCATGATGAGCTGAAAGCTGTTAACTTAATTGACTAAATGAGCAGTTGCAGAAGCAGAAGCAGGGGCGGGGGCTACTCCCCAGCCTCCGCTTTACATGCACAGACAAGGGGGAATTTTTAGTGACGGCGTGGGCTCGCTATCGTGTGTTGTATGTCATGATGCTACCAATTGTGATCTATTTTGCAATTTTCTCATATTTCCCGTTGTTTAAGGGACTACAAATATCGATGCAGAAATTCCGTATGATCGGGGATMGTCCTTTCGTTGGACTACAGAATTACCAAGCGGTTTGGCATGATCCGGTCTTCTGGCGCGTACTGGAAAACACACTCGTGATTGGAGCGGGTATGCTCGTATTAGGCTTCTTTGCCCCTATTATTACGGCTTTATCCTTGAATGAAGTACTACAAACATGGTTCAAAAAGCTGACGCAAATGATCATTTACTTACCTCACTTATTTTCTTGGGTTGTTGTAGGCGGGATTTGGATCATGATGCTGTCGCCAGACGGTGGATTTGTCAATGAGCTGTTGAAGCTGCTAGGAGCAGCGAAGCCGATTCACTTTTTTGCAGAGGTCGATTTTGCGCGTTATTTAATGGTACTGACGAATACGTGGAAAGAAATGGGCTTTACTTGCATTCTCTATTTAGCAGCAATCGTCTCGATTTCCCCTTCCCTCTACGAAGCTGCTCGGATGGACGGTGCCGGACGCTGGCAGCAAATTCGTTATGTGACTTTACCACAGCTTATTCCGACCATGAAGGTCGTTACACTTCTGAATATGATTGGTATGCTTCGCATGTTTGATCAAATAATGATTCTGAGTAATCCAGTTATTGCTCGGAAGGTTGATGTTTTGATGACATACACGTACCAAAAGGGAATCCTTGAGTTTAACATGGGCGTCGCTTCAGCAGCAGGCTTTCTCGTTGTGTTGACAACGCTAATCCTGGTGTTTGCGACTCGCAAACTAATCCGTTACGACGAGGAGTGAGCTCGAATGGGCAATAAATTGTTAATTAGACGGGATTTACCTTTCCAATTGGCCAATGGTCTTTTCTTACTACTGCTAGTAGCGACCATGATTCTACCGATTTGGAATACCTTTATGATTTCGATCTCTTCTAATATCTCGTCTATGCATGCGGGGCTCCAGCTATGGCCATCGGAGCTAAGTATGGAAGGATACCGTACGGTGTGGCAGCGCGTTGAGTTGTGGAGACCATTCGGCATGAATGTACTCGTCACGTTACTCGGTTCATTCGCGCATGTGCTGCTCTGCGCAATGGCAGGCTATGTACTGCTGCATAAGGGCTTACCTGGACGGAAGCTGCTGACGAGCTTTATTCTGCTCACGATGATGGTACCGAATGAAGCGGTTATGATCCCACTTTACGTGGTAAATAAAGAGCTTGGTCTATTAAATACGGTATCAGCATTAATTTTGTATGGCTTGATCTCTGGTTTCAGTATTCTATTAATGCGGAATTTCTTTGGCGCTGTATCCTATGAAATGGCGGAGTCTGCCAAGATCGATGGCGCAGGAGAGTTTCGAATTTTCTCCACCATGTATGTGCCACTAGCTAAACCAGGACTAGCAACGATTACCTTATTCGAATTCGTATCCAGATGGAACCAGCTTACGCCGGGGCTATTGTATATTACCAATCAGAAACTATATACGTTGCAAGTAGCGCTGCGCGCGCTGGTTATTCAATCGGATGCTACGAGCAGTAATTTATTTATGACACCTAATGTAAGGATGGCTGGTGTTATGCTGGCCCTTATACCGTTAGTCGTGATTTATCCGTTTGTTCAAAAGTATTTCGTTACCGGCCTGATGGTTGGAGCAACGAAGGAATAAGGGAGTGAAGCGCATGATCATAACTCGTCTGATTACCAATGAGGAAATGGATCGTTATTTGGAGGTCCCCTTTCAGGTTACTAGCGGCATGGAACGCATACACGTTCGTATCGAGGTGGAAGCGAATGGACCCGGGGATTGTGTCATTGATTTAGGCGTTAAGGATGCCGAGCGTGTAAGAGGCTGGAGCGGGGGCGCACGCACTGAATTTTTCATAGAGTTAGAACAAGCAACCCCTGGTTATATCCCTGGTGAGTTGGTGGCGGGTGAGTGGTCTGTGTTACTGGGGACGTATCGGATTCCGCCTGCGGGTTGTACGGTGCGTGTAGAGGTGACATGTACAATGAACCAAGGTCGTTGGCTCAAAGGCGATCTCCATATGCACACAGTTCATAGTGATGGAGTATTGACCGTAGCCGAGAATGCGAAAATAATGGCAGAGCTAGGCTGTGATTTTCTTGCGATGACCGACCATAACACCTACAGTCAGAATCTTGCTTATCCGAGGGAGACGGGTGTCGTCATGATCCCTGGCATGGAGCTAACCACGAATCATGGACATGCCAATTTTCTGGGAGCAGTTCGCCCTATCGAAGATTTCCGCTCTGTCAGCTCGGAACAGGTACAGGAACGAATTCAAGAAGCAAGGAATAACGGCGCACGCATTGTACTCAATCATCCCCATTGCCCCAATTGTGGGTGGGAATGGGCTTGGACTGTCGATTACGATTGGGTAGAAATTTGGAATGGGCCTTGGCGGGAGGCTAATCAACAGACGTTAACTTGGTGGCATGAGCAGCTTTGCAGCGGCAAACGCATGGTTGCTGTAGGCGGAAGTGATTTCCATAGTCAAGGAGGCTACGTCAGGCACAGTATGCCGACGACCTGGGTGTATGCAGCTAGTCGGACCGTCAATGGGGTACTGGATGGGATTGATACAGGCCGGGTGTTTCTAAGCTTCTCGCCGGAAGGTCCTGCGCTAGAGCTTAACGCGGGGCCATATCACATGGGCGATGTTGTGCCTGCATATGCACCAGAGCGTCAGGGAAAGGTTACGCTTGTAGTCAATGAGCTGCAGGTAGGCGATAACGTGAAACTGATCTCCGACCGAGGGGTTGAGGTCTCGTGTGTTGCATATCATGAGCAATCGCTGGAGCTGTTGGGTGAAATGGAAGGAAGAACCTTTTATCGCGCAGAGGTATGGCGCTATTTCACCGAGGTTCAAGAGACGCTTCTCGCGGCTGTAAGTAATCCGTTGTATATGGATTGATCCTCAGGGCTGTCCCAAAAGATAACCCTGAGGAAAGGGAATKGGGATACGCTATTGCGGAAAAATGAACCGAATAGGTATCTAAGGGGAATGAGAGTGCCTTATTTAGCTCAAATATGCCAAAAAACGCGAAAATCAAGAGAATAGTGTATCCACGTTCCGCTTAGCGTTAATTGCCAACCGATATCGGCCAAATAGCTCATCTACGTTCCCCTTTGAAATGGTTAGATGTATAAACTACAGTTAATTTGCTGGAATTTGAAGCGTTTTCGCAATTAAATGGAAAAAATACATCTAATTTGTATTGAATTTCAATAATCGAGCAAATCGAATGAATTTAACTGCAGGAAATACAGTAAATCCTTCGAATTCGAGGAATCCACTTCAAATAGATGGAGAAATTCCAGTTAGATTGCGGGAAGCTGGTTTATTACTCATCGGCATTAACGAAAAATGAGGCGGTCTCAAAAAGTCTAAATTGACCTTTGAGACAGCCTCTCTTTCCGTTCTTTAGTTCTTCAGCGCAACCGCAATCCTTGCGGCGGTCTGCGCGTTGTGATAAACGAGCGCGATGTTCGTCTCCAAGCTGCGCCCCTCCGTCAGCTGCTTAATCCGCGCTAGCAAGAACGGCGTGACCTTCTTCCCGGTCACATTCTGCTCTTTGGCCTCATTCAGCGCCTGCTGGATGACGGCCTCGATTTCAGCATGGTCCATGGCGGATTCCGCCGGGACGGGGTTGGCGATGATGGCGCCGCCATTCAGGCCTAGCTCCCACTTCGTGCGGAGCATAGCGGCCACGTCAGCCGCCTCATCGAGGCGGAAGTCTACACCATAGCCGCTTTCGCGGGCGTAGAAGGACGGGAACTCGCTCGTTTGGTAACCAACCACGGGCACGCCGTGGGTTTCCAAGTACTCGAGCGTGCGTCCAATGTCGAGGATCGATTTCACGCCGGCGCAGACGACAGCGACGTTGGTTGCCGCCAGCTCCGTCAAATCAGCGGAGATGTCCATGGAGCTTTCTCCCTCGCGGTGGACACCGCCAATGCCACCGGTAGCGAACACTTCGATGCCGGCAAGGGCAGCGCCGATCATCGTCGCAGATACCGTGGTCGCGCCGATTTTGCCAGAGGAGAGGATGTACGGGAAGTCGCGGCGGCTTACTTTTTCCACATGGCCATTCGTTGCAAAAGCTTCAAGCTCCTGCTCGTTTAAGCCAATCTTGATTTTACCATCCATGATGCCGATTGTTGCCGGTACAGCACCGTTATCGCGGATAATTTGCTCCACTTTTTTCGCCATTTCAATATTTTGCGGGTAAGGCATGCCATGAGAAATAATCGTCGTTTCCAATGCCACGATCGGTTTATTGTTCGCGAGAGCTTCCTTCACTTCATCGGTAAAAGTTAAATATGAGTTCATGTTTTTAGTCTCCTTTAGTCATGGTGTTAATCGTAAGGTGTAAGCGTTCCTCGTTCAGTTCACTGGACGTGGATTGACTAGTTTGAAGCGTAATGTGCGCAGCTGCAAGACCGAATTCACAGGATTTCATAAACGAATGTTGATGGCTAACCCCATAGACAATACCCGCTAAGAAGGCATCACCTGCGCCTGTAACCTCAACCACCTGGGTTGGAATTGAAGGAAAGAAATGTTCGCCTTCTTCTCCAGAATAGTAGACCCCTCGGCTCCCGAGTGTAATGAACACATGCTGCACGCCGCGGTCTCGAATCGTATTAGCAATTTTGCCATGATCAGGTTCTACATAGAACATATCAATGACGTCCTGATTCATGGATAGTGGTGTGTGGGTGAGTTGGATGGCCTCTTCTAAATTCGGGAAAATAGCCGTTACACCAGACAGATCGATTGGAAGCTTCTTCGATTTCTCCGAGGAGACAGGATCAATGAAGAGGGGGATATTCTCCTCCTGACATCGACGAATCAGCTCCTCCAGTGTGTCGCTAGGTAAATTCGTATCAGCAATCACGAGCTTCGCAGCGGCAATATGGGACCATTTATCCCGAAGCATCGTTGGTGACAATTTATCGTAGATGTCCATATTGGCAAAAGCGAGAAACATCTCCMCCGACGTATCGAGAAGTGCGGTGTATGTTCCGGTATTCTCGCCATTCAATACGATGGCTTGGCTGACATCTACGCCTCGGCGCCTCGTTTCCTCCAGCACCCATTGGCCTGCTTTGTCGTCGCCAACCACAGTTAGAAGCGCCGTTTGACAAGCTAATCCGGCCAAAGCATCAGCAATGTTGCGAGCAACGCCGCCACAAGACTCGGTTACGGTTACAGGGTTAGAGGAAGCTAGGCGGATCGCATGCTTGCTAGTGGCTTTACTGTCGAGATTGGCTCCCCCGATGCAGTAAATCATATGTTCATCCGAAGTGACATACGCTCTGCCGCGAATCGTTCCCTTTTTGGTCAAAGAGGCTATATAACCAGCAACGGCAGAGCGGGAGATCCCGATGATACCGGCCATTTCATGCTGGGAAATGAATGGATTTTGACGGATAAGCGCTAGGATTTGCTGTTCACGATCCATGCAAAGCGTCCCTCCTTCGTCGTTTCTCTCCTTATTTTAGCGCACAACTAAACAAAAGTCCATCATATAAACAAATGTTTATTTTTCCATGCCGAAAAGCCCGTTCCCCATCAGGAACTAGGCTTCTTTCTTGGCCCAAACAAAAACTATTTCGAATACGAAGAGTTGGAGCGTGAACCTAGTCCGAGCAAGCCGAGTAGGCCTAATAAACCGAGGTAGCTATACCAAGGTCTCGTTTTATTTTTTGGCGTAGCGGCGACGGATTGAGTTTGTAAGGTTGAAACGTTAAACGCTGTTGGCGGTGTAATTCCATAAGCAGCAGCGTAGCCATTCAAGTTGTTAGATGGGAGTAACCTTGTTTCCGCCCCTGGCATACCAAAGGGATTGGTTTGATACATCGTGGCAGAGCCACTCTTTAGATGCTGCAGATTGTCGGTCTGTGACACCTGTGTATTATGGTCGTGGGCATGCAGGCGATATTGATGTGCACCGAGCAGAAGCGAAAAAGTAAGGAAAGAAATCGAAGCTAATTTGACAGAGCGAACCATTATTCCATGCCTCCAGGTATTTTGTAGATAGGGGTCATTCAGTGTAGGTAAGCATATATTCCCCTGCGAATGAGAAGTTATGCATGGAGGAGTAGGTGTGACTCTTTATACAAAGAAAAAACCGTTGCCCCTAGATAACTAGGA
This sequence comes from Paenibacillus sp. 01T442, assembly GCF_056398345.1. Lineage (NCBI taxonomy): Bacteria > Bacillati > Bacillota > Bacilli > Caryophanales > Paenibacillaceae > Paenibacillus > Paenibacillus sp. 01T442. The sequence goes on along the minus strand of NZ_JBFTPF010000002.1, from coordinate 233,123 downwards.
GTCAACGGTTCTGTATGCATGGATTACTTCGTGACCGTCACTTGAACGGTCGTTTTCATGTTGGCAAAAGTAACGGTAATGCGTGCAGTCCCTTTGCCAGTTGCTTTGATCGTGCCATCCTTTACGTCTGCATTCATGATGTTGGAAGTTGTCCAGAGGGCTGGCTTGGTCACATCTTCTTCGAATCCATCTGTATACGTAGCCAAGGCTTCTACTTTCGCTGTTTCGCCTTCTTTGAGCGTAAGTTTAACGACATTGGTCTTCAAATACTTCAAAGAATCAATTTCCACAGGAATGGATACGGTTTTACCTCCAAAGAATCCAGTGATGGTTGTTTTCCCTGAAGCTGTTGCTGTGAACAATCCTTTTTCAATAGTACCGAGCTTATAAGAAGAAACTTTCCATGTTGCGCTATCCGTGACGTCTTTCGTTGAGCCATCGGACAAAGTTGCGGTTAATTTCAGTTGTGTTTCAGATCCGCTTTTCGTTACAAAAAAGGATTTATTCGCTGTTAAGCTATCAATCACACCGATTTCTACGGGAACAGAGATTGATTTACCGCCATAAGTTGCTGTGATGGTTGCTTTACCGCGGGCAACGGGTGTAACAAGACCCTTAGATACGGTAGCAATGCCTGTATTGCTTGACTTCCAATCGATATCGGTGGTAACGACAACATCTTCCCCGTCGTCATTTGTTGCTGTAATTTTGATTAATCTTGTTTCATTTAAATCAAAAACCAAGCTAGTTACATTGGCTTTCAACTCACTAGCCATATCTACTTTTACTGGAATCGTAACTGTTTTGTTGTCCAGTTGAGCGGTAATTGTCGTTTCGCCGGACGCGATGGCTTTTACGACACCTTTGTCAACAGTAGCGGCTTTAACATTGCTGCTTGTCCAAATGACATCCGTAGTTACAGGTTTCTTGGTATCATCGGTATACACCGCTTCTGCAGTAAGGGTCGCAGTTTCGCCCTTTTTCATGGTTAATTTCTCTTGGCTAATCGTAAGAGTCTTCAACTCGCCTACCGAAACTTGCACAGTTGCTTTACGCGTACCGTATTCGGCAGTTACCGTAGCAGCCCCCGTAGCAATACCCGTAATGATACCGTCACGAACCTCAACAACATCTTTGTTGCTTGATGTCCATTTGGTTTTGTCATTCAGTTCGTCATCCGTGCGGCCTTTGAAATTCGCAGTCATGGTGACCGTAGTAGAGTCTCCGACTTGCATATTCACTATTTTCTTGTCTAGTGTGATGTTTGTAGGGACGTCAACTTCAACTCGGGTTGTCGTCGTTTTGCCGCCATAGGCAGCAGTTACATTAACAACACCGGCTTTATATGGTTTGATAAGTCCATTCGTTACCGTAGCGATATCTTCATTATCTACGCTCCATACGGCTCTATCTTTTACAAGATTGTCTGTTGTGCCATCGGCATAGGTTGCAAATAACTCGAGTTGCTGAGTTTCGGTTGTTTTCAAGACAACGAGCTCGCTGCTCACGACCAAACGACGTGGAACCTCAACGTCAACTTTGGCTGTGACTGTTTTATCCCCATACTTCGCAGTGATCGTTGCTTCGCCAATTGCGTTACCGATGAGCTTGCCTTTGGTTACAGAAACGATACTCTCATCGCTGGAAGTCCATTCTGCACGATCCGAAATATCCGTAGGTGTCGTGCTTGTTGGATAGGTAGCATTAAGCTTTAACGTACCTGTTCCATTTTTCTTTAACAAAATACTTTGTTTATCTAACTCAAGTTTCAACGTGCTATCCACATCAACCGTAATTGTCGTTGATTTGGTACCGTAGGTTGCAGTTAACGTCGCTTTCCCTACACTGTATCCGGTAATTGTTCCTTTAAGGGCATCTGCCACCTCTGGCTTGTCTGATGTCCATACTGCTTTGGTTGCTACGTTATCTTTGGTGCCATCCGGGTATGTCGCCGTTAATTCAAGCACGGTAGTCCCCTTCAGTAGTAAGGAAACATTGGATTTTTCTGCATCAAGGCGACGTACAACCTCGACATCGACATCCAAAACGATCGATTGATTCATATGAGTTACCGTGATGGTCGTGCTTCCCGGGTTTTGTCCTTTAACTAGACCATTCGTCACCGTTGCGACAGAGCTGGATGCGACTGTGTAGTCTGCTTTACTTGTTACATCTGCAGAAGTACCGTCATCATAGTAAGCTGTTATCAGCACTTGGCTCGTTCCATTGAGACGAAGATCAAGGGCTTGTTTGTCGGTGGTTAACGATTTTACTTTTTTCGTAACGGTTACGTTAACGATGACAGTCTCTCCAAGATAGGTGGCTGTAATGACGGCTTTACCTTCTTTTTTGGCTGTCACGACACCCGCGTAGACAGATGCTACATCGGTCGTGCCGGAGTTCCAATCGGTCTTGACCGTTGCATTCTCCGTAGAGCCAGTTGTGAAAACGGCCGTTGCTGTCAGATTAGCTGTATCGCCAACCTGCAAGTTAAGCTCATTTTTGTTCAGAACTAATTTCGAAATGTCAGTCGCGGCGAAAGCACTTCCAGTGAAAATAGCCTGACTTGCAAGAATGAAAATGACGACTAGGGACAACCATTTACTTTGAGAAAACCATTTCATGCTTCATTTCCCTCCATTAAAGCTGTTGCTAGAATCTGCTTGTTGAAAATAGATATCTATTTTCATCGGCATTTCTTCGCGGAAAATGAAGGGAAATCATGTTTTTTCTTCCTGAAAGTTTGCTGAATATGTCGAAAAGAAGAAAACCCCGGTTTTCACGCGCTTGCGGGGATTCAAGGTTCAACCGCGTTTCACAATTTTGAAATTATCTTCAAGCAGCAGCCAGTTCTGCGGGAACTTGAGTCCAAGCTTCCAATAACTGATGCCGCGAAGACCGAGCTCTTCGATCAAACGGAACTTAGCTTGAATCGAGCGAGCGTCCTCGAACCAGACGGTGTGCTCCTTACCCGCGTCATCCCAATAGTTAAAGTGCGGCGCTTGTGCCGTGTAGTCATATAAAATTTGCGCGTTATATTTGCGGGCTAGATCAATGGCTGCCTGTGGCGAAATTGCTTTGGCGTAGGCCCCTCCTTTGACAAAGGGCAGCGTCCAGTCGTAACCGTACAAATTTTGACCCATCATGATTTTGGAAGAGGGCATTTCACTGCGTGCGTACTCCAGCACTTTGCGAACAGGTCCAATAGGGGAAACGGCCATAGGCGGTCCGCCACTGTAGCCCCACTCATAGGTCATGATGATGACAAAATCGACAATTTGGCCATGGGCTTTATAATCATGAGCTTCGTACCAAGCTCCTGCTTGCGTGGCACTTGTTTTTGGCGCGAGGGCAGTGGATACGAGATAGCCTTTCCGATGAAAGCTATCTACCGCTTTGCGCAGGAACTTGTTGTAAGCCTCCCGATCCGCGGGCAGCAGATGTTCAATGTCAAAATGAATATCTTTAAACCCAAGCTTATCAGCAGTTGTTTCGATGTTTTGTAGCAAACGATTTTGGACAGCTTCGTCGGTTAAGATCACATGCCCAAGTTCTGCGCTGAATTGGTCATTCTCGAGGTTGGTGACTACCATCATGAGGGTGACGCCATGCTGCTGAGCGATTTCGCGCAAATTGTTAAGCGGCGGCTGGACTAAGGTGCCATCTCGGTTAATGCGGAAGCTGAAGGGAGCTAAGTAGGTCAAATGATGTGCGGCTTCGCGGGCAGCTTGAAYGAGAACAGGTGACACATCCGCGCCTCTAGGTTCAATATAGGCATTGACTTCGGCTTGTTTGCGCGGGGTAGGGGGGATATATAATCGGAAACCGCTGGGMAAAGTTTGATATAGCGTAAGTCCATTGGCAGACGCGAGTGCGTCTAAGTCAATGCCGAGCTTTTGTGCGATTCGATAAAGGCCCTCACCAGGCTGTACCCAATAGTAGGAGCCAACAATCGGAATGACTAATGCCTGTCCGATGACTAACGATTGAGAGGGAGTTAATTCATTCGCCTCTGCGACCTCCTCGACCGACACGCCGTAGGTTTGTGAAATACGATACAACGTTTGCCCTTTTTGGACAACGTGAATTTGCATAGGTTATGCCTCCTTGAAAAAAATGACCGAGCCGCCCTACATGGTAGTCTCAGTGGCTGAAACTCACTAAAGCGCAACTGAGACACCCAAAGTGGGAGGCTCAGGAAATGGGGAGTCGGAAATGACTGTATCCGAGCCTGCTTTTCAATAAAACTAACCTCTTAACCGTGGTCGCTCATCCCTGGAATGACCTCGTCAAAGGTTTTCTCATATGTTATTCCGAAGGTAGGCTTTAGGTGAATGTCTTGGGGGAACTTTTTCCACATCCCTTTTTCAAAAATGCAAAAATACAACCTTTTCTACTAATTTATGGTCGAAAGTACTAAATGCGTGCAAATAGGCAACCTTTTTAACGAATTTCATGATCATCTCCTGAGATCACTCCAAATTGATGCCTATTTGCATCCATTTTCAATAATGGAGGGAGGAGCCTATTTGAAAAGTGCTCTTTTGCATTTTTGAYAGGGGAGAGCACTTGCTACATTACTCCACTTTTCCCGCATTCTCCTTGACGTTACTACTCTCCAATTATTCTAATTACACTCCTAACTCCACAGTACTGTCTTAATTACCCACTACTCAAAAAGGGGGAGAGTCGGGGCCGAGGGAGAGAGGGACGAAAGATGAATGCAAATGAAGAAATACGAATGAAAGACGAATGAAAGACAAATGAAAGACGAATGAAAGATGAATGAAAGACGAATGAAATACAAATGAAAGACGAATGAAATACAAATGAAAGACGAATGAAATACAAATGAAAGACGAATGAAAGAAGAATGAAAGAAGAATGAAAGACTAATGAAAGACGAATGAAAGAAGAATGAAAGAAGAATGAAAGACTAATGAAAGACGAATGAAAGAAGAATGATGACGGATGAAGTAGATGAGCTGACTTACAGCGCTTGCTGACTTACAGCCCTTGCTGCCGAAGCAACTGGGCTGTAAGTTCTGGATGCGAGATCGGGAAATGGTGCGCCGCCTCGATCTCCAACGTATGGGCGGAGCGAAGCTCCTCCGCCAGGGCGCGATCCTGCGTGCCCCACAGGATCGAGGCCTTCCGCAGCAGCTCCGCTTGCTGCTGCGGAGGTAACACCTCTGCGCGTGCCAGCGCAGAGAGGGTCCCGGCAGTCGTCTTCCGCACACGCGGCGACTGCAGGTCTTGCAGGACATAAGTGACATACGAAGTCGGTATGTCACTTATGTCCACGAAGCAGCGCTGCGCCAGCAGCTGCTTCCGCAGGTCTTTCTCGCGCAGCCGGCGCAGCACGAGATGGTTGAGGCGCGCGCTGCGGTACATGCGCGCGGCCGGTTGCAGGGCAGGCTGCAGCAGATGCAGCCTGTGGATCCGCTCCGGCACGCGAGCGTAGGCGTGGGCGGCCAGGAGGCCGCCCAGCGAGTGGCCCACGAGCGTGACCGGGCTGTCGAAGGCGCGGATCGCCTCGACGAGCGCTGCGATGTGGCCCTCCATCACGTCGGCAGCGTGATGGTAGGGTGAGCGCCCGAAGCCTGGCAGATCGACCAGGCAAACGTCCTGCTCTGGGAACTGCGCCGCCAGAGGGAGCAGGCAATCTGCTCCGCTTAGTGTGTCGTGCACGAAGAGAAGGGTGGATTTTTGCTTTACGGGGGACTTGTGTGCCAGTCGTAATTCCGAGTCGCTCCTTACCAACCCCTCTTCGGTTGTACGCAGCCCAGTTCCTCTTCGCTCCAGACTAGCCAGTGGACCTCGTTTTCCTCGCATAAACCCTTCTGTAGGCATATGACCATGTACAAGCTGAAAATCAAGATCTGCCATCGTAAAAGGCAGCATCTCACCCTGAACCTTATTCGGGAGCTTATGTTTGAGCAGCAAGCTTTCTTTCGGTGCAATCGGAAAAGGAGTGCTTGTTTTCACGATAAATTCTAGGGATTCTTTGGGGATGCCTAACTTTTGTCCTAACGATGTACCTAAAAGCTTACTGAGCCACTTTGGCGAGATGGATCCATGAGGCTTACGAACACGCAGCTCTTTGGCGATCATGGCAACTAGCTCTTGCATGGAAGGGCTTATCTTAGGATCGTCCAACAAATAGTACGTTTGCGTAGGCGGCGGTGTAGCTTCTTTGGTTAATAAGTTGATGAAGGAGGCGACATGATCGACATGGACGAGCGGCAACCAATGAGTAGAACCGCCAGGTACGATCGACATTAAGCCGCGCGCTGTAGCTCGGACAAGGATACCGAGACCGCCTGTCTGAGGCGTTTCTCCATGCTGCGAACTGCCGATGACTACGCTGGGGTGAACAATGGAAAGAGGGAATCCCAGCTCCTGAGCGCCTTCCCGAATGCGCAAATCTGCAAGGCATTTCATAAGCTCATACGGTGGACCTTCTTCTAAATGTGCGATGACGGGAGCGGGATTGCGCATGTTTTCGTTCGTCCAGGGGCTTTTGAATCCGACCACATGGATAAAATGTTGTAATCCCCCGCGCAGCTGAATGTCCGCAGCCAATCGAAGCATTTCCTCTGCAGCCTGTAGGAAAACTAAGCGTGCCTCCGCTTCGCTGATCCGAATATCCATCGGCCCGCCCGCATGGATAATGACATCTGCGGTCAGAACCTTTTCCCTGTCAGAGTGACTCAAGCCAAGGCCGGGTATGCCTAAATCGCCAATGACTGGGCGGATGCGACTAAGGACTGTATCAGCGCTGTCTGACCAACCTAGCCCCTTACAAATCTGCTCCCAACGCGAACTTGACCGCACGAGCACAGACACCGTGTGATTTTCTTGGGAAAGCTGCGCTAACGTGTGGGTCCCGATAAATCCTGTACCACCAGTCATAAAAATATGAGCCAAATGAATTACCTCCGATTTGCGTATTTTAGTACTAAATAGTACTAATTGTGCGTAAAAAAATTACTTTAGCAATTGGGCTAAAGTAGTAAGTGTTTGACCCAGCAAAGCTGGATCTTGATTCGCATGCTGTAGAAAAAGAGCACCCTCGAGTGTTGAAACGATGAGCCCTGCGACAGCTTTGGTAGAAAGAGTAGGAGAGAACTCCCCTTTGCGCACACCTTCGAGGAGCAGATCTTCCACTAGGCGCATTTGATCCTGAAAAAACAACCCAACTTTCCGTCTAAGTTCGTCGGCTTCCTGCGGCATTTGGGTATACAGGGTGAGAAAGGGGCAGCCGGCTAAGAAACTAGTTTCCGGACCTGCCATGCCTTGAAGGAACAGATCGAAACGTTCCTGTACACACAGATCTGAACGAGCTGCGAGCTCTTGCATCTGCCGTGTATAAGTTTGAATAAGCTGATCGAGAATTGCGCCTAAGAGCTCTTCCTTACTTTTAAAATAATAATAAATATTCGTCTTAGACACTTTGCTAGTGATCACGATTTCATCCATACTCGTCGCCAAATAGCCTTGAGTCAGAAAGAGATTCCTAGCGGTCAGAAGTACAACATCACGATTGGTTATTTTTTTTGTTTTTGTCATGAATAGTACTATACAGTACTAAAAATACGATGTCAAATTGTTCCATGTTATTTAGGCTTAGTCTTAGGAGTAGGTACTATCGAAAGATAGTACTATTTGGAAAAGGTGCGGCACCCTATACTAAGTATCAAGAGCAAGTCATTCATAACGTTGCTTGGCAACGATAGGGGGATTTTAACATGATGAATCAACGGAAACGGAATACAACGGCGTTTACTTTTATGGCGTGGGCGTCCTTTATTGGAGCTTTCGTAGCAATGTTTATTGGGATATATACACTTGAAGAATCGCTTAGCGTGAAGGGGTATTTCGCGGTGTGTGCACTGTTTCTCACCATGTCGGCGTTCGTGCTGCAGAAGGTCATTCGGGATAATTTGGAGGATGGTTACGAATCTCGCAAACGGAATACATCGGCTTTTACCTTCTTGGCGTGGAGTTCATTTGCCTTAGCTCTGCTAGGCATGTTCATCGGCATCATTAATCTCGATCAGATTCTTTCGGTTAAAGGGTACTACGCTGTAACGGCTTTGTTCCTGACTATGTCCTCGTTTGTTTTGCAAAAAACAGTTCGTGATAATAACGATGACGAAGCGCCTGCTTCTACTGTAAATACACCTTTTCATTCAAATGAAATTATAGTAGAAGAGTAGTCTTAATTTGCTAGCAGTCTATAGTTTATGACATATTGCCAACCTCCCGCTCATCTAGTAATCTATGAGTTGGGAGGGATTTGGTATGATTAGGAAAATAAGTAAAGTAATCTCTGTGTTCATACTAATAGGTTGTCTTGGCTTTACAGTTCCTGTCTGGGGGGCTGAGCAAGTTGTCACTAAGCCCGGCAGTGTTACGTATGAGATGCAGGATATTCAGGTGCAGTATGCGGCGGAATTTACCGCTTATCCGCAAGCCATGGTGGGGAAACCTTCGGTATCCAAGTCAGTGTACGATGCGGTTTACAGCGACTCTGCTAAGCCATTGCAAGTGTTGTATGGTGTGGTTAAGTTGACGATGCCGACGGGCTACTCCTTCACAGAGGAGTTCATTAGCGTGACGGATGGCGTGAATATTGCTCGGGGTTTGTCCAATGGTGGCGGTCCTATTTACAACTTGAATAACCAAGTAAGAGGGCAGAATACCGAGTTCGTTACTGGTAAAAAGCTAACCGATAAAAGCGTCGTAAAAGACTACTCCGATGGCTGGAAAACGATTAGACTGACGCGCAAATGGGATGATTATGCCAATCCAATGGATTTTACTATTAGTTTCAAATGGGATTTGGTGGGTTCGGTGGATCCCTTTTTTCATAAGCTAACGGAGACTTCCTACGTGATCGACCTTACCACGCTTCGTCATAAGGGCGCGAATCAGGCGGTGCAGCGATGAGGGAATCCTTTGTTAAAAAGCTGGCTATGACCGTAGCTGGAGCCTTGCTTCTATCGACATTGCTTGCCGCAGGAGCTTGGGCTGCGGACGCTGGGGTGAAGCACACGGCAGAAGCCGACAGCTTGAACAAGCTGCAGCTGTTCCAAGGCACGGATCGCGGCTACGAGCTCGAACAGACGCTAACACGGGCGCAAGGCGCCACGATGCTGCTGCGTCTGTTCGGCTGGGAGACCGCCGCCGCGAATGCGCAAGGGCTGAGCTCGCCGTTCACGGATGTGCCGGCGACGCACTGGGCCGCGAAGTCCGTTGGCTTCGCGTTCAGTAAAGCGTTGGTGCACGGTGTCACCGACGTGCACTTTGCGCCGGATGCGAGCATCACCGGCGAGCAGTTCTTGGCGCTGACGCTGCGCGCGCTCGGCTATGCAGAGGCAGAGCCGCAGTCGGCCAGCGAGCTTGCGGCGACAAGCGAGTTGCTCAGCGCGAGTGAGGCGCAGCTGATCGCGGAAGGCGCAGCGTTTCGCCGCGACGAGATGGTCGCGGTGGCGTATCGCGCCATCCAGACCAAGCTCAAGGGCAGCACGCGCACGCTGCTGCAGAAGCTGGTCGAGGATGACAAGGCGGTGAGCGTCAGCGCCGCAGTGGGAAGCGGGCTTTACAAAGCGCCGAGCAGCGACCCGATGGATCAGATCGAAGATGCGATCCGCGATGCATTGAAATAAGCGAGAAATCCCGTCCCAGTCGTAGAGCTGAAGCGGGATTTTTTTGCTTCCACAAACGAGCTCGCATCGTCGAGATGGGGACACATGGACACTTAACTGTAAAACCTACAGCTATTTTTTCACTAATCGGCCAGTTTAGAAGATTAGATGGAAAATCTACAGTTAAAATTGCCAATCTCGTTGATTTCGAGCAAATGCGACGATTTTAACTACATATTTTCCATTTATTTCAATTAAACTAGCGTTTAGGGCAGAAATAACTACATAAAACCCATCTAATCCTGTTTGCTATGTTTCAATAGTCGCTTGAGTTGAGCTAGTTGACCCTAATTGCTTATGCTAGCCGATTTGTCAGCTTCTCCAACTTGCCAGTTTTTTATTTTGTTTCATTACTGGTTCAAGCTACCCGTCTAGTTTGAAAGGGAGGGACGGGAGCGAAGGGGGAACTGGTGTAGAAGGTAGTGAGAAGGTGGCAAAAGGGAGGACTAGTGTAAAAGGTGAGGGATGCGACGAAGGGAGAACGGCTGTGTAAGGTGATGAGATGGCGGCGAAGGGAGAACTGGTGTGTAAGGTGATGGGATGGCGGCGAAGGGAGGATTGGTGTGAAAGGTGATGAGATGGCGTCGAAGGGAGTACTGGTGTCGAAGGTGATGAGAAGGTGACAAAGGGAGGACAAGTGTGGAAGGTGAAGGATAGCGACGAAGGTCGAACTGGCGTGAAAGGTGATGAGATACGGCAAGGGAGTACTGGTGTAAGGTGATGGAAAGGTGGCAAAAGGAGTGACAGCGTGGAAGAGTAGCAAATATTGATGGAGATAGACGCCATTAGACAAAAAGTAATATTGAAGTGGATTTGTAATAGGGATAGTTGTAGTAGTTATTGTAGTTGTAGTTGTAGTCATGGAAGCAGAAGCCCCCAGCATCCCAAAAAAATCCCGCCCCAGCCCAAGGGCTGAAGCGGGATTTTTGGTATAGAACAAATTAAGCGTTGAGCAAATATTGATTCACAGTTGCTTTGATCAATTCCAAACGACCGGATTGGTTCACAATCGGAGCGTTGTTCTCAAGGGCATAAGCTTCAAGTGATTTGAAGTCAGCTTTGCCAGAGACGATGTCTGCGCCGATGCCGGACTTGAAGGAACCGTAGCGTGTATCAAGGATGCCCTCGAATACTTTATCTTCGATTAATTTAGCTGCTACTTGCAAGCCGCGAGCGAATGCGTCCATACCTGCGATATGTGCATAGACAACGTCGATGGGCTCGAAAGAAGTACGGCGAACTTTCGCGTCAAAGTTCACACCGCCGCTGCCGATTCCGCCTTCGTTCAAAAGGATTTCGTACATCGCCATCGTTGTCGAGTACAAGTCAGTTGGGAACTCATCTGTATCCCAACCTAGCAACAAGTCGCCTTGGTTAGCATCGATGGAACCAAGAATGCCGTTAACGCGAGCTACACGAAGCTCGTGTTCAAACGTGTGACCAGCAAGTGTTGCATGGTTAGCTTCAAGGTTTAATTTGAAGTAAGGAAGCAGGTCGTATTTTTGCAGGAATGAAAGTGTTGTCGCTGCATCGAAATCGTATTGGTGCTTGGAAGGCTCTTTCGGTTTAGGCTCAATCAAGAATTGACCTGTATAGCCGATTTCTTTGGCATAGGCAACAGCCATGTGCAGGAAGCGAGCAAGGTTATCGAGTTCAAGACCAAGATCCGTGTTCAAAAGCGTTTCGTAACCTTCACGCCCACCCCAGAAAACGTAATTTTCAGAGCCAAGCTCTTTCGCGTGATCCAAAGCTTTTTTCACTTGTGCGGCTGCATAAGCAAAAACTTCTGCATTATTGGAAGTCGCAGCCCCGTGAACGAAGCGCGGGTTGGTGAACATATTGGCTGTGTTCCATAACAGCTTTTTGCCTGTGGAAGCCATTTTATCTTTGATCAAACCAACGATTTCGTCGAGGTTGGCATTCGTTTCTTGCAGAGTGTTGCCTTCAGGCGCGATATCGCGATCGTGAAATGCGAAATAGTCGACACCTAGAATGTTTAGAAGCTCGAAGCAAGCGTCAACGCGAGCTTTTGCCAACTCTAGACCATCGTATTTGTCCCATGCACGGACGTTCGTACCCGCACCGAATGGATCGGAGCCATTAGCGGAGAAGGAGTGCCAGTAAGCGACTGCGAAACGCATATGCTCACGCATTGTTTTGCCTAGAATAAGTTGATCCGGGTTGTAAAATTTAAAGGAAAGTGGGTTCGTGGATGTCGGGCCCTCGTATTTAACTGGTTGAACATTGTCAAAGTAGCTCATGAATTCAGCCTCCGTATAAATGAATGATAAGTGCTTATGAAGTCATCATAGCATCATTCCGAAAGTTTGTAAATTCATTAAACAAACTTAGTTGGTGCATGAAAAAGTCTTCTATGTTAGAATCATTTCCATAGCGATGACTCGCAGCATTTGGAACGGTATGGAGGCTAATTATGAAACAAACAGGCGACTTAAACCTCGTGAAAAAGATAAATAAAACAATCGTCTTGCATCACATCCGCACGGATTCACCGATCTCACGCGCTAGAATCGCTGAGATTACAGGGCTGACGAAAGCGACGGTATCTAGTCTTGTGAATGAGCTCATCGAGAGCTCACTCGTTGAGGAAATCGGAGCAGGGGAGTCAAGCGGCGGGCGTAAGCCGATGATGCTGCTTTTTAATGGGATGGCGGGATATGCGATTGGCGTTGATCTTGGTGTGCATGATATGTTGGCTGTTCTCACCGATTTGACGGGTAAAGTGATTCGGGAAAACCGCATCCAGCATCATAATGAGTCTGTAGAGCAGGTTACGCAGCTACTCAAAACGACGATCCGTGAGTTCATCGAAACAGCACCAGAGAGTGTTTATGGTGTGATTGGCATCGGTCTTGGCGTGCCAGGTATCGTTGATGAGGATGGGAATTTGTTGTTTGCCCCGAATCTGGGCTGGGAGAATGTGCCGTTGCAGAGCCAGTTAGAAGCCGAATTCGGACTTCCGGTTGTGATTGATAATGAAGCGAACGCTGGGGCAGTAGGCGAGAAACAGTTCGGCGCAGGGAAAGACACTGCGAATCTCATTTATGTGTCCATCGGTATGGGGATCGGGGCGGGCATTATTATCAAAAACGAGCTGTATCGCGGGGCGACAGGATTCTCCGGCGAGATTGGCCACATCTCGATTCAACATGATGGTCCGAAGTGCCGCTGCGGCAGCTTAGGTTGCTGGGAGCTTTACGCATCGGAGCATGCCTTATTGGAACAAGCGGGTAAAGAATTAGGGCGCGAAGTCGACCTAGAGTCTTTATTAACAAAAGCCGAGAGCGGCGACGCAGGGGTCATCAAGCTTTTTGAACGGCTGGGCTACTACCTTGGGGTCGGTGTGGTGAACATCATTAACGGGTATAATCCGGAATTTATTATTCTTGGTGGCCGGTTGGCCGGTGGCGAGAAGTGGCTGATGAAGCCGCTTTTGGATCTGCTAGAGAAGCGATCTCTACCGCATCCGCGCAAGCAGTTGAAGGTGGAATTTTCGGAGCTTCGTGATCGGTCTACGGTGCTTGGGGCAGCGTCTTTTGCGGTGACAAAGTTCTTTGCATCGACAACGGTGTCGGTTGAACGGAATTAATCAAGTTAAAATTAAGGGAAAAATGACATAACATGGCTTGTGAAGTTATTGACTGACTCTCTGTCTATTTTGTAAAATGGGAAAGGTCTGATTTAGAACATGAACGGCCTCATGAATCCCACACGAAATAAACGACTACGCCGTCTTCTTAGACGAGTGCGTTTATCAAGAAATATAGCCGACTTATCGTGTGAAACAGATACAATCTTATATTTTAGAAAAGGACGGGAGCCAACGATGTTTCTTCGTTCACTTATCATTTGCTGTTATCTGATGGGAGCTTACTGGGCATCCTATCACTTTCCATCGATGRAGATGGTTTTCTACCCAACGCTGGGCGCATTTAGTTTTCTTTTCATGCATCGTGTAGACAACATAAGAGAAATACGTCGCATTATTATCGGAGCCATTATCGCGGTTACGATGGGCAGTATTTTTTATACCATTAGCACGGGAGCTGTTTCCTTTTTCCTGACAGCCCTTGTGACGATTACGTTAATTCAATTTTTCAAATGGAATGCGGCGCCAATCTTGGCGGTTTCATTCATCCCTTATTTCGCTCATCCAGTCTCCATGTGGGCATTGCCGATTGCAGTTCTCGTCTCGCTTACAGGTTTACTGGTATCCATTTGGCTGATTGGCAAGGTCGAGCAGTTGAATTGGTACGTGAGCTTATCGGGTAAACTAACACAGGCACATCAGTCAATTCGGCCACCTTTTGAGCCATTGAAAAAAGAAGTATAGTCGTTCAAGATATCCATAAAAGCGATCAGCCCCGAGCGTGCTGTCGCTTTTTCTCATTAAAGGGGATACGAAGATGAAATTGCATAAAGGGGAAATCCTGTTCCGCCAAGGCGAGATAGGTTCACTATTCAAACTGCATTCGGGTCTGCTGAAAATTGTTCGTTCACATGAAGATGGTAACACTACCCTTGTGAATATCATTGTACCTGGTGAAACGATTCCGCATCATTCCCTGATCAGTCCGAGTGCCTACTATGCAACGGCGGTTGCGCTAGTGACAAGCGAGGTTGAAGTGCTGCCTGCAGAGCGCTGGTACGAGGACCTGGAAAGCAATCCAGACCACTTTCGCACCATTGCGCGTCAATTGCAGGAGAAGCTGCGCATGATGCAGCAGCGGATTGATCAGCTAACCGCAGTTGCTCCAGCAGCCAAATTGTTGAAAATGGAGGCATGGTTCCAAACGTATATTGGAACTTTGAAGCTGACCGACGTGCTAACCCAAGAGGAAATAGGGCAGTTCCTTGGGCTTCGCCGAGAAACGGTGAATCGGTTGTTACGTGAAAGAGGGAGAGAGAGCTAGCGGACCGCACACCCTCTAACAAACGAGCCGCGTACTCTCCAGCAAAGGACAGACCCCCTTCAACAAACGCCCCCCACACATTCCGACAAACGGGCCGCTCACCCTTAACAAACGCCCCCCACACATTCCGACAAATGGGCTACTCACCCTTTAACAAACGCCCCCCACACATTCCGACAAACGGGTCGCTCACCCTTCAACAAACGCCCCCCACACATTCCGACAAACGGGCCGCTCACCCTTTAACAAACGAACCCCACACATTCCGACAAACGGGCTACTCACCCTTCAACAAACGCCCCCCACACATTCCGACAAACGCCTCCTCCCCCCTCCAACAAATTAGATGGATTTTATGATGTTAAATTGGTGGAATCTAGCGCCAAAAGAGGAATAGCTGGATTATATGTAGTTATTTTCAGTGATATCCGCCCAGATTGTGAAAAATAGCAAAATTACCTGTATAGAATCCAGTTAAACACCTTTTACGCTCAATATGAGCTCAATTAGATGGACAAATTCCAGTTATTTGGATTTTCAATCCTGTGAAGAGATCCCCGGCACTACTCAGATGCCATCAAAATCAAAACGGCCCTGTCGCAACATGCGAGCAGAGCCGTTTTGCATATTGGGCGAATTAGGAAAGCGCACCTGAGGGACCGAAGAATTCGTAATGACGGTCTGATTCCGGAACCCCCCACGCGATGAGCGATTGGTTCACGGTTTTCATGAACGGCAGGGGTCCACAGAAGTAAAAGCTGCCATCCACAGACGGCACTAGGCTTTGAATCCACGGTAGATCTAGGTAGCCTTCTTTGTGGTAGGACTGCGCATTGGTATCAGCAGTTGTCGGTTGCGTGTAGCACCAAGCAATGGTGACTTGAGGATGCTTCTCAGCCAACTGTTCGACCTCTCTGCGAAGAGCGTGATGCGCCCCATTTTGAGCAGCGTGGATGAAAGTAACCTTCCGATTCGGCTGGGTGGTGACGAGTGCATGCAGCATACTCACCATAGGGGTAAGTCCGACGCCGCCGCTTAGAAGCGTAACAGGTCGTGTATCCGTCTGATCTAATGTGAAGTCGCCTGCTGGCGCGGAGAGCCAGAGAACATCACCCTCTTGAACCTGATTGTGCAAAAAGACGGAAACTTTGCCCGCAGGCACAGCTGGATTGGTATCTTCCCGTTTAACCGAGATCCGGTAGAACGGTTGCCCAGAAGCATGGGAGAGGCTGTATTGCCGAATGTGTGTGTAGGCATCGCCGGGGATTTGGACACGAACACTGACATACTGTCCTGCTTCAAATCCAGCAATCGGACCTTGATCCTTCGGCGTTAGGTAAAAGGAGGTGATGACGTCGCTTTCTCTGTCCTTGCGGGCGATGACGAAAGGTCTGAAATCGGACCATCCCCCAGGCTGAAGAGCGGAGTTCGTATACATATCAGATTCAATGCCAATGAATGCACTGGCAATGACCCCATAGGCTTCAGCCCAAGCCCCGAGAATGTCATCAGTCGCGGCATCGCCCAGTACATCTTTAATCGCACCTAGCAAATGTTCCCCGACGATGGGATATTGTTCGGGTTTTACACCGAGACTGCGATGTTTATGAGCAATTTGTTTAACAGCTGGCAGGATTATTTCCAATCGATCGATATGCTTCGCTGCCGCATAAACAGCATTCGCTAATGCTGTCTGTTGTCGGCCTTGTTTTTGATTAGCGTGATTGAATAGATGTAAAAGCTCAGGGTGAGACGTGAACAGCTTGTCGTAGAAACGCTTGGTTATCGCAACACCATGAACTTCTAATACAGGCACGGTGGATGTAATGATTCGGATGGTTTGTTCGCTTAACATGTCGGATCATCTCATTTCCAGTAGAATGACTTGATGCCTTCAGTATAGCGAACAAGTGGAGGGAACCCCTGTGATTAGAATCACAGGGAATCGCAACAAAGTGTGTCTATGTGCAGAGGGAAAGATACACGGTATACTGGAACTATCATCCAAAAGAGGAGGCGGCCTATGCCCGATTGGTCGTATCATACGTTATTTAAACCGCTGTTATTCCGACTTAGCGGGCGGAGGGCAAGAGATCTTACCCTGCATGCGATAGGCGGGCTAAGTCGCATTCCTGGGGGGACCTTCGTGATCCGCACGATGGGCCACATGGAAATGTCGCCGCTGCTGGCGAGCGAGCTGGCAGGCGTGCCGATCGCCTGCCCCGTCGGCCTCAGCGGCGGGCTTGACCCGCACGGCACCGCACACAAGGCCCTCGCCCAGTTCGGGCTCGGGTTCATCGAACTCGGACCTGTGACGGTCCGAGCTGTGCAGAGTCATGCATCGATATCTCGCATGACGGAGGAGGAAGCCATCGTGTATCCCGATGGCTACGAGAACGACGGCCCGGACGCGATCGCTGCGCGCCTACGCAAGGGCACGGGGCATCGACTGCCGCACTTCGTGCGGCTGCGGCCGATGCCGGGAAGTTCGCCGCGCGAAGCGCTTGAAGAGCAGCGGGAGCTGCTCTTCAAGCTGGCGCCGTACGCGGCGGGGTTCACCCTCGATGGCCTAGCCGAAGGCTGGCCAACGGCAACGGCTTTGGCGTACCTCACGGAGGTGCGCCAGCTGGCGGAGGCGGCGGCCCCGGGGAAGCCGGTGCTTATGTATGTGCCGCGGCAGCTCCCGGAGGAGGAGCTGCGGGCGATCTTGGACACCGCGCGAAGCTTCAGCGGTGTCGTCCTCGGCGACGCGCAGCGGGAGCCGGGCACTCGCCGCGAGCGCGTCGGCGGCGGCGCTTCGTTGCTCAGCGCGCAGCTGAGCAAGGTCCGGTTGCTGCGCAAGTCGCTGGGCGAGCGCAGCGCGGTTGTTGCTGCCGGCGGCGTGCACCAGCCGGAGGACGCGCTCGCGCTGTTGGCAGCAGGAGCGACTAGCGTCATGCTGCACAGCGGGCTCGTCTACGCGGGGCCAGGGCTGCCGAAGCGGATCAATGAAGCGATCCTATATGATCGCTTCACCGCTCGTGTGGCTTCCATTGACGCTGAGGCTTTGCCGTACGATGTGAGCGTTGACGCTAACGAGCAGGCTTCCAATTCCAGAGCGTCTGTCGTTACGTCTTCCGACCCTTCGACGGCTCCCCAGCGTAGGGAGATTTCCTCCTTCCCGCCTTCACCGGCCATTTCATCCAACCCTTCCTTCTGGGCGAATTGGGGATGGATGAGCCTGCTGGGATTAGGGATGATGATCGGTGGTGTGCTTGCGTGGTTTATTGCAGCGACGACAGTGCTGTTGCCTTATGATGAAGACTTCTTGGGCAAAACTCGCAATGAAATTATTCGTTTCAATGACCATTTACTACACTTCATGTCGCATGATCGCATTACTTTAGCAGGTACAATGATCTCCATTGGCATTTTCTATTATCAGCTAGCTCATCACGGTTTACGTTACGGGCTACATTGGGCGAGAACGGCAGTCATATCCTCATGCGTTGTCGGTTTTAGCAGTTTCTTTCTTTATCTAGGTTATGGCTATTTTGATCCGCTTCATGCGGCTGCAGCGGTTGTTTTGCTTCCAATGTTGCTGCTGACGTTGCGTGGCTTGAAGGATCATCCGTCTCGTAAGCCGCCAGGTTTACGAAATGATCGAATTTGGCTAAGAGCTCAATGGGGGCAGTGCTGCTTCGTGATTCTTGGCTTTGGTCTGGGAATCGGGGGGCTTACCATATCCGTTGTCGGCATTACGGAGGTATTCGTCCCAAGTGATTTGGTTTACTTAGGCGTAACTTCTTCGGAGCTGTCGGCGTGGAGTGAGACCATAATTCCGCTTATCGCCCATGATCGTGCCGGCTTTGGTGGTGCATTGTTTTCCTTGGCAGTAGCGATAACCGCTTCAGCACTGTGGGGTGTTAATCAAGGTGAGGGCTGGTTATGGTGGACATTCCTCTGGGGTGGGCTACCAGGCTTTATAGCAGGGATTTTCGTACATGCACATATTGGATACACGGATTTTGTCCATTTGTTGCCTGTCTACATAGCGGTACTGCTCTATCTAGCGGGGTTATATTTAACTTATCCCTATCTCGTAGGTAAAGGGGGCACAAGTGTTACGGCAGTTAGATCCCTGTAAAGATGAGTGAGCCTCCAAATGTCCATGTGAGTGGCGTTGGAGGTTTATTTGCTATACTGAGGGGGGAGAGTGGTACTTGCCGGCTTGTCTTGCCTGTGGATTCTAATTTTCTATCCACCACCTATCTCCCACCTATCTAACGGACACTAGCGACCTTATTCCGCAGAAAGGAAGCCCTTCTTCCACGTAAACGGACACCAGCGATGTTATTCCATCATTTTGTGTGATTAGTATGTGCAAATAAAGCAAATAGCGACTCTCATGTCCGTTAGCTATGCTAAGGGGTCGTGTTGAACCAATTAGGGTCTTCTGTGTCCGTTAAACAGCTCAACTCCTGCTAATTAGAGATTGTCTGCTCTACCGAGCAGAGCGGCCAACCCAAAAAGTAAAAACTGTCCCCCATCTTGGGGGACAGCTCCTTATTAAAACGTATGTGCCAAATCCTTCGCACGCATAATCGCGTCCTCTTTAATCTGCGCCGCTTTATCTGGGAATTGGTTATGCCCCTCGACGAACAAACCTTGCGTCTCCATAATCCCGAAAAATGCCATGATAATGCTGATATACCGATGACCAGACTCCATGCTGGCCGCAGGCCCTTCGGAATACACGCCGCCGCGCGCTTGAATGTGGAGTGCCTTTTTGCCAGAAAGTAAGCCAACAGGGCCTGCTTCGGTGTACTTGAACGTTTTGCCAGCCACGCAAAGAGCATCCAGATAAGCTTTCATCACAGGAGGGAAGGAGAAATTCCACATCGGCGTAACGAATACGTATTTGTCTGCGGCAATGAACTGCTCGGTGAGTTCACTAATGCGTCCTACCTTGGCGCTTTCCTCGCTAGATAAGGAGGAGAAATCTTGTCCACTGCGCAGCTTACCCCATCCGCTGAACACGTCCGCATCAATATGCGGCACTTGGACACGATACAAATCAATAGGAATCACTTCGTCATTGGGGTTTGCTTCTCGATAGGCATCGATGAAAGCTTTACCTACGGCCATACTGTAAGACGTTTGATGATCATGAGGATGCGCGGTGATATGCAGAACAGTTGCCAAAGTGATCCATCCTTTCGGGTATGCAGTCTATGAAATCCTCTTCTAATGTGTATTAAAAGCACTCTGAATATGCTGGTAGGTAATGGTGACGCGGCAGCATGCCTTATAGCGAGTTCCTTTCGACAAAGATTTGGTCACAGAACTACCTATTTACATTGAGCGTTGGCGGCTTTTGAGTTATGATGGGAGACGATGTTTTTATTTGAATGTTCCTATGAGCTAATTAACTAAATTGAGATAAAGTGAGATGACCGATGATGATGAAACCTAAAGATGAAAACTATAGCATGCCAGCAGAATGGACAGAGCACGAGCGAACTTTTATTTCTTGGCCGGTGCAAGCTTCAAT
Organism: Paenibacillus sp. 01T442; assembly: GCF_056398345.1. NCBI lineage: Bacteria > Bacillati > Bacillota > Bacilli > Caryophanales > Paenibacillaceae > Paenibacillus > Paenibacillus sp. 01T442. The sequence goes on along the minus strand of NZ_JBFTPF010000002.1, from coordinate 212,943 downwards.
GGTGTACCCAGAAGATCACGCGGTTGTCTCTCAAGGCTACGCTGACCTAGCCAAAGCGATCGCTGAGTTTGAGCCTGTAACCGTGATTGTGAACCCGTCCGATGCAGAGCAAGTGAAGGCGATGTTCACAGAGTCCAACGTGGATTTCCTTGAGATCCAGCACAATGATGCTTGGTTCCGCGACAACGGTCCAACTTTCGTCCTGAACGAGCAGCAAGAAATCGCAGCAGTTAACTGGAAATTCAACGCATGGGGCGGCAAGTATGCGCCTTGGGATCTTGATGATAACGTAGCTCCACAAATCGCGGAGCACCATGGTTTGAAACGTTTTGACGCTCCGCTTGTCATGGAGGGCGGTTCCATCCATGTGGATGGGGAAGGTACGCTTTTGACCACAGAAGAATGTCTGTTGAACACGAACCGCAACCCGGATCTGAGCCGTGAGGAGATTGAGGCGCATGTCCGCAACTTCGTGAACGTAGAGAAGATTATCTGGTTGAACAAAGGGCTCGACGGCGACGAGACGGACGGTCACGTGGATAATATTGCTTGCTTCGCTGCTCCAGGCAAAATCATTCTGCAAGTTTGTGGCGATCCTTCGGATGCCAACTATGCGATTACGCAGGAGAATTTGGAAATTCTCCGCAGCGCGACAGATGCCAAAGGCCGTACATTTGAGATTATCCAAATCGAGCAACCGCCACTGACATTCTTTGAAGAGCAGCGCTTGACGCTGAGCTATCTGAACTTTTATTTCGTAAATGGCGGCATTATTTTGCCGGTGTTTGGTGGTACAGCTGAAGAGACAGATCGCAAGGCGATTGAAGTGCTTCAAGCGACGTTCCCAGAACGTCGAATCCGTACAATTAACGGCATGTCCATTATCAAAGAAGGCGGCAATGTTCACTGCACGACGCAGCAAATGCCAGCCTGCAAGAAAGGGTGATTTCACGTGAGAAAAGTGACTGTAGCAGCTACACAAATGAGCTGTTCCGATAATATAGAAGAAAACATTGCCAAAGCAGAGAAATTGGTGCGTGAAGCCGCGGCGAAGGGTGCGCAAGTGATTTTGATTCAAGAGTTGTTTGAAACACCGTATTTCTGCCAAAAAGAAAAATCCGACTACTACCGCTACGCAACGGAGCTGGAAACGAACAAAGCGATCAATCACTTCCGTGAGATTGCCAAGGAACTGGCCGTTGTATTGCCAATCAGCTTCTATGAGAAAAAGAACTACGCTCGCTACAACTCGCTTGCCGTCATCGATGCCGATGGTTCCGTGCTCGGCACGTACCGCAAAAGCCACATCCCTGACGGTCCAGGGTATGAGGAGAAGTTCTATTTTAACCCGGGAGATACGGGGTTCAAGGTATGGAAAACTCGCTACGCCAAAATCGGTGTAGGCGTGTGTTGGGACCAGTGGTACCCGGAAGCTGCTCGCGTAATGGCGCTGATGGGGGCAGAACTGTTGTTCTACCCGACTGCTATTGGCTCAGAGCCGCAGGATGGTTCCATCGATTCGAAGGATCACTGGCAAATGTGCATGCGCGGTCACGCGGCGTGCAACTTGATGCCGGTAATCGCATCGAACCGTATCGGGAAGGAAGAAGATGAGGATTCCAGCATCAACTTCTATGGTTCGTCTTTCATTGCAGGCCCGCAGGGCAATCTGATTGAGGAAGCGGGGCGTGACGAGGAAACGGTTCTCGTTGCCGAGTTTGACTTGGATCAGTTGGAGATTCAGCGTATCGAATGGGGAATTTTCCGCGATCGTCGTCCAGATCTATACAAGAAAATCGCTACGTATGACGGTGAGCAGGTGTTCTAATTGCTGATCCCGTTGTTAAAAGGGCTTCTGCTGGGTTTTTCGATTGCAGCGCCGGTTGGTCCTATCGGGATCCTATGCATGCGCAGGACCTTGACGCTTGGCCGTTTGCACGGCTTTCTGTCAGGGTTAGGCGCTGCTACGGCAGATGCCATCTATGGCTTCATCGCAGGGTTCGGTTTGACGCTGATTACCAGCTTTCTTCTGGATCAAAAGGTGGTTCTCCAGTTGGTCGGAGGTCTTTTCCTTATCTATCTGGGTGCGCAAACTTTTCGCTCCAAGCCTGCAGCCCACGCAGCCAAAGTAACCGGGGACACGTTGTTCAAATCTTATGTATCGACGCTGCTGCTCACCATTACGAATCCGATGACGATCATGTCGTTCGTTGGCGCATTTGCGGGGCTCGGGCTGGGAGACAGCGCGGATGCAGGCTTCACGCCTGCGATCGCCTTGGTGGCCGGCGTGTTTGCAGGCTCGGCGCTATGGTGGCTGTTACTCAGTTTGTTGGTTGGCTTGTTGCGGGAACGGCTCAAAGGAGCGGCGTTCCTGTGGATTAATCGCGTCTCTGGTGCGATGTTATCGGTATTTGGTTTGTTTGCAGTTATGGGGCTACTCTTCCGGGGGTAGCCTATTTTGTTATGTTATGGAAGATGACATAGCACCTTATTTTTTCAATAGCATTTGTCGATATAGATAGAATAGCTCGCGAGATTTGTCGGACGAAAACCTCTTAGATGACGACTTAGATGAGAAAAGGACTTTCTTGAATTCAATGGCAATAGAACGATTAACGTTAAGGTAGCGGCTAGAATTCGAAACAAGAAAGAAGGGGTCTTTTCATGATTAAAAATTGGTCATTAAAAACGAAACTGCTATCTGGTATGCTTTTGGTTATTTTATTATTTACAATTGCTGCAGGGAACAATTACTTTAAACTGTCTCAAGTCGAAAGTGCGTTGGATCAGGAAACGGAACGAAATGCGGAGGTAAAGGCTGCTTACGAGCTTAAGAATTACGTAGGTATCCTGTACAGTAATCAAGCCGATGTCATTATCAATCAAAGTGATGAAGCAGCTAAAGCGTACAAGGAAAACGAAGTGAAATTCAGAGAATACCTCGAGTTCATTGCGTTAAGATCGGAGAGTCCGAAGGAAGTAGAGTTGGCTGCAAGTTTGCGAACCGCCAGCGAGGGTTTTATCAAATCATTTGATGTGGTCAGGGACATTAATAAAAAAGACAGTAAACTGACGGCTGCGCAGCTTCGCGATGAAAATAAGAAGGCAGATGATCAGACAGACCAATTCAAACAAACGATCTATACCGTGGCAGATCAATACATTAACAGCTTCAATCAAGAATCTAAGGAGTCAACAGATCAGTTAATTGAGGAAATTCATTCCGTCAATTTTACACTCATTATTTCCTGTATTATCGATGTTTTACTTGGCATAGGCATAGCATTGTTGCTTAGCAGAATCATCATTGGACCTATTAATGTGTTGATGAATGTAGCGCAAAGTATTGCTGGGGGAGACTTAACGCGCACGATTACGAGTCGGAGTAAGGATGAAGTTGGGAAATTAACCGATAGCTTCAGTCGAATGATCCTTAATTTGCAAGAGTTGATTAGAGAGGTGAACGCAAGCTCGCAGGATGTAGCTGATTCTTCGAAGCAGCTTTCGGCAAGCGCTGAAGAAACCTCGGCAGCTTCGAACGAGATTGCGACTTCCATCCAGGCCGTAGCGCGAGGGGCTGAGTCTCAGGGCTTAACTTCCAATGAAAGCGCTCGAGCCATGGAGGAAATGTCAATAGGCATACAACGGATTGCAGAAACGTCTTCTTCCGTGTCGGAAGTTTCCATGGATGCCTCCGAGAAAGCAAGGCATGGCAACGAATCCTTGCAGCAAGTCATTCGTCAGATGGAATCCATTCGGGCGACAGTCGATCGTACAGCTTCCATGGTGCAGAAGCTCGACAAGCAATCCATTGAAATCGGCAGCATTGTCAGTGTGATCTCCAGTATCGCCACGCAAACGAATCTGCTCGCGCTCAATGCAGCTATTGAAGCGGCTCGTGCCGGCGAACATGGTCGCGGTTTTGCCGTTGTTGCTGGTGAAGTACGGAAGCTAGCTGAACAATCAGGCACCTCGGCCAATCAGATTATCGGGTTGATTGAACAAATCCAGCAAGGGACTCAGCTAGCTGTCGAGGCGATGAATGAGGGAACCAGAGAAGTTCATACGGGGATCGTCGTTGTGCATGAGGCAGGTGAGGCCTTTCAATTGATCCTGCAGGCGATCGATCAAGTGGCTGACCAGATCCGTGATGTTTCTGCAGTGGCTGAAGAGATGTCAGCAGGATCCGAACAGGTGACGGCTTCGGTGATCGAATCCTCTAACATTGCCCAGCAATCCGCATCCGCTGCTCAGAATGTAGCGGGGAGCGCGGAGCAGCAGCTTGCAGCGCTGCAAGAAGTTGCTGCTTTCGCGAACGACTTGAACAGTATGTCACTGAGACTGCAGCAAGCCGTTGGTAAGTTCAAGCTATAGAAAGATTTTCCTTCTTGAACGAACGAAGTAGATCAAGATTAGAAAGACCTACAGCGATACGGCCGTGGGTCTTTCTCGTATGCGGCGACGGCACGATTTATTTAAAAGGGAAAAAAGGAAATATCTAGATATTTGCCGAATTGAAATAGCGAATATATTAGAGGAGGCCCCCCCTACATGATCAACGATGTATTTACAGCAGCACGCACAGGCGATGTAAACCGAGTCAAGGATTTGCTGGACACGGATCTTTCGCTTGCCAATGCTGAGAACAGCGATGGCCTTACCCTTCTGGGATTTGCAGCGCATTTCGGTCAGAGCGAAGTGGTTCGGCTGCTTTTGGAAAATGGCGCTGATGTGAATGCCTTATCGCATTCTAGCGTTAGTTACATTCCGTCGAATACGGCACTGCATGCGGCTATTGCCGGTGAGCGGAGCTTAGCGGTCATACAATTACTGCTCGCTCACCGTGCGAAGCCGACGATTATGGATAGCAATGGGCATACGAGTCTGCATGTGGCCGCCTTTCATAAGGATAGTACACAGATCATTGAGCTTTTGATTAACCAAGGTGCGGATGTGAATGCGAAGTCAGAGGGTGGCGCCTATGCGATTGATTTGGCCAAAGAGCAGGGACATACTGCCGTGATTGGCTTGTTGCGAGAGCACGGGGCTATCGGGTAAGGATCGCGAAGAGTGAATAGAGGACATTCAACTAGCCGGCTAGCGGTTCAAAGAATGTCCTTTTTGGCTTGTAGTTTTTTATTGGCTGCGACTAAACGGTATAGACTAATGACTAGTAAGACAAGGACTGGCACATAGATAATCAGTAAGGGATAAAAGATCGTATTGTTGATGTTTATCATAAAAACAGGGATTTGTGCGGCAGTAACCGCCGTAAATACACCAATGAGTCGTTTATTCCGTTCGATCATGGAGTCAATGTCAGTGAAAATTTCAGGCTTTGTATGCTGATACGTTTGTCTCCAGATATACCAGCCTGCGCCGCTGTAAATTTTATCCCAACCTGTGTCTTCAAAAATGCTAGCGTAGTTGGGATCCACCTTCGTTTGGTAATCTACGCAGTAGCTCATTTTGCGAGGAGCACCTTTCTCAAAGTGAAAACGCAGGCCATTCCAATTTACACGTTGTAAATGCCAGCCGTGCGCCTCCATATCCTCCAACCATGCTGTAATTGTCTCCGATTGTGAACTGTCCCACCATTTAAACACCTTTTTGGTCTCATTCATGTAAAGATCCCTCTACTTTCTTCGCATTTTCGTAAAGCTCTGTAATTCTGGCGATCTCCAGCTTGAGCAGTTCTTTACCAGAAGGGGTGATGCGGTACAGCTTACGACGCTCTTCCTCAGCTACAGCTTGAATCAAACGATCCTTCTCCATCCGAGATAAGCTGCCATAAATCGTGCCAGGACCGAGGTGAATTCGACCTTGTGTGAGCTCCTCCACCCACTGAATAATGCCATAACCATGCCGAGTTGTAGTCAGGGAAAGCAAAATGTAATAAGCCGTTTCAGACATCGGCAAGTACTGACGGTAGAGCTTCTCACTATCCATAAAGTCTCCTTCTTCTTATATCAGGTTATGTTGTATCGCCCATCGTTGTATCACGTCATGATATATCATGAAATGAGTATATCACCGCGTGATATAGAGTGCAATAGGCATTTGCAATTTGACACTACCACTAATGTCATCGTTTATGATGATTGTATATCTATATAAGGAGATGATTGCATGCTAGTCCTAACGTTTCACTACAAACAAGGTATCCCTTTCGATGAAGCTTATTATTTGAATACACATGTTGCTTTGTTATCCAAGAAGACAGTGCTTGAAATGGGGGCCACCAAGTATGAGGTCAAGAAGGTCCTATCCTCAGCAGATGGAACGACTCCAAGGTATTCGTTCATATTCAGCTTGTATTTTGAAACGAAAGAAGCCTTAGAGAAGTTCATCAGCGATCCTAGCGTTCAGGAATTGAAGGATGATGTTGCGAACTATTATGTCGGGGAGCAGGATATTTATATCGAGGAAGTTGTGGCTTCGTTCCAAGCATGACTCCTGCGGGCCTAAGTGATTCGATCGGTGGGATTTCCATCAGTGGGATTTCCCGTAGTACTCGGCTAATGCGTAGAAGGATTTCTTGCATCGTTTGCCTGGGTATCGGGGAAAACGGGCATATTGCCTTTAACGATCCTCCAGTGGCGGATTTTTTGGACTCTGCAACCGTAAAGCGGGTTGAGCTGGAAGAAGCGTGCAGGCAGCAGCAGGTAAACGACGGCTGTTTTGGGGATATCGCACAGGTCCCGACTCATGCGCTAACCTTAACGGTTCCTGCCCTGATGTCGGGAGCTCATCTATTCTGTATAGTTCCTGGACCGACGAAGCGGGATGCAGTGCGCAGGACACTGGAAGAAGCGGTTCAACAGCATGTCCAGCTACGATTCTGAGACAACATCCGGACTGTCTCTTGTTTGTAGACAGGGATTCTTATGGAGATTAAGGCGATACATTATCGGACAGGGGAACCCGTGGAATAAAAGTCTATGGCTAAGCGTTAGTAAGGTTAACCAAACTCCAGCTCACCGAAATCGCAGCTTCGATGGAAATCGGGCACGGATGAAGTGATTCGATTCCAGCATCTCTAGTGTGGAAGAGGCGTTTCATCCCCGCATTTGTAAAAATTGGCGCGAAACGTACGGCCGGCCTCAGGTCGGAAATCTGGAAACATTGCCTGAATCCAGTTGAAAGGGATGGAAATTTCAAGTTGCCAATATGGCATATCGGCAATCGAATCATAGCAGCCTGTCGATGTATGGATCAGGAAAAGAGCTGGATCCACATCCTGCAAATAAGTCCGGTCATTCCGGTCGCTACCCAATTTCAACAGAAGGGTGCCAGCGGCGTTCATCTCGAAATTTAAATACCGAGGATCGGACTCCGGCAGCGGCTGGAAGAAAAATTCTACACAGCTGTCTTTGAATACTGGTTCATTCATCGTGTGATAGAGGATCGTGGGGTTCGCTTCATAAATGTTGTAGTGAAGTTGGATACATTCGGATGTGTACATTAGCTTTGCCTTTACTGTCGGCGTGTAGCCATTGTCAAGCCAGAGATAATGATCGATGGTTAACGCAGGAATACCATTCCAGGAAATGGGATAGTCCCTATCCCTAGGTTGAATAAGATATTTCATAGTTCCTCCTTGATTATGCTCAGCGTCTTGATCATATAACAGAAATCCTCCAGCGCTTAGCAAAAAGCAGGAGGATTTTTCATTTTTACGGAATTACGCCTTCTGCGTGCCGTACATCTTCCTGTATTCACCAGGCGTAATGCCGGAGTAGCGTTTGAACATGCGGATAAACGAATTTACGTTCTGGTAGCCAACCTTGACGGAGATTTCCTGGACTTTTAGGTCCAGGTTATTCAGCAATTCTTTCGCTTTCTGCATGCGCAAGCCGTTCAAGTAATCGCTGAAGTTCGCTCCTGTCTTTTCCTTAAAATAAGTCGATAAGTAGCCTGGCGTAATGTTCAATTTGTCCGCCATGATATCCAGCGTGATATCTTGCTCCAAGTGCTGGTTCAAATACTCGAGGATAAAATGGGTCGTCGGATCATGATCCGATTTCTTGTGATTCACTCTTTCTATGGCGGGTGACAGAAGCTGTTTGAACCATTGTTTGTATGTGTCGATACTGTAAAAGCTGTTCAGGTGATCCAACACCAGAGGAGGCAACTCGCCTTGTTCCCGATGCAAATTCAGTTTCATGAGTGACTTGTTCAGTTGGCCGTATACTTCTTTGGCGAACCGTCTGAATTCGTCCACGGAGGCTTCTCTCTTGCAGAGTGCGTCCAGGTGCCGGTGGATCCAGTCCAATACCGACTGTTCGTTACCGGACATGAACCGGGTGGAGAACTCCTCTTCTTCTAGCACGGTGAAATGAATTGCCCCTTTAGCAGGACGAAACGTGCGGATGAATTGCGTTTCGTCGTTTAATTTTCGCTGCAGCAGCATGGTGGAGGCATATTCATAAGCCGAAATTAAATGGCCAGAATCGGGATAAATCGGGCTTACGGCCATAGTCAGGAAAAACAGATCACGGTCCACTTCGAGCACCTGAATCAATTGCTCCAACGCAGATTCAATGCCTGCCGTATCGTCTGGGAAGAAGAATAGGGTAAGCACCGTATCTTTATCCATTTGGAACGTAATCGTGTCCTTGTATGCCTGCGACAGGAAAATGTTGATATATTCCCGGATAAAGTATACAGCTTTTTCGAGCTCGGAATCGAGTTCCGCAAATTTTTCTTTCATCGTCAATTGATACAGCACGAGCGTAAAAGGGGTATCGGCAACAACCAGCTCCCGCAAGTCGGTTAGGTTCATATGGATGTTTCGCAATTTATTTGTGTAAGCGTAATAGCGAAGCTGATCTTTCTTTTTGTCCAAATCCTCCGTCATCTGGTCATTCGTTCGGAGGATGCTGCTCATTTTTTCGCTAATCATATTAAATTCGTGGATAGGGCTGCTCACCAGCATGGCTGCTGGGTGACATTGCTGAACGGCTTCGATGATTTTTTTGACGGGCCTATTCAATCGCATCGTGAGTACCACAGACGTTACGATACTTAGCAGGATGATGATTAGCAGTAAAGTTATGAAAAGAATATTCAACCGCATCAACTGATTGGAAATGCTCGTGATCGGAACGACGCTAACATAGGTTAAGCCAGTCTGCTCCCCTTTTTGATAAAAGTAATAGAGTTTATTACTGGTAAAGCTTCCGTTCTGCCCTTCAAATGATTGGCCAAGAGGCCCTTTCACGCTGGGAGACGAGGAGAAAATTGGCGCGCCTTCTTCATTTAATATGTAGAAATCAGAATGATCTGAGTAATGATACGAGTTGAACATTTTTTTCGGATCGAGCATGACGATGAAATACATGTCTTTATATGGCATCAGCTTGATAACAGCTGGAAGCAGCTGCCCCTTGTTCTTTTGGGTATTAGCTGAGATTTCCGTGAATGAGGAGGCAGGGAATAACTGGTATGTATAGGATTCGTCGAACTGGCGGAACCAAAATTCCGGCGGATACTCGCTGCTGGCATAATATCTGGAGAATAAGTCCTTAGCCCCGCTCGTCCCTTCCTTCTCCACCACATAAGAATCGTTCTTGAAATAAAGCATGATATTTTCTATAGAAAGAAACGGGTTGGCAATCAGCACTTTGATCGCTGACATGACGCTGCCTACTTTGTCATAAGCGTTAAATTTCTGTACATTCCGCAACAGATTCAGATTCGCCCTGAATATGTCATCTTGATTTAAACTGATGATCGTTTCCCAGGTCAGTCTGAAATGGTTCTCGTATTGCTCCACCGTATGATTCAAGTTTGATTGGTTGTATTTGACGATCTCCTGGTGGATTTTCGATTTCAAAAATAGAAAGGATGCGAAATTGAAGAGCGCGAGCACGGCAATTACAACAAGAAAACTGATCATTAACTTGGCGAACAAGGAATTGGTTTTCCAACTGAATCTTTTCAATCTCAACATCCGATAGACCCCCATGTTCTCTATGCCGATTTCCGTCAATTCCCGCTGGATCTATACTTACATTTATCATACCACTATACTACGGGAACGGAATGTACGGGAACAATATTCATTTCTTCTAAATCATACACACTTTCTTTGCTTATCCAATAAATTGCGGGTTCTCTGGTAAATGTGGAGATTTATTTCCCGAGAATGGCGTGCGTATAATGACGGTATCAAAGCCCGCTGCACGAAGGCGCCAGCAGCAGGCAAGCATCTATAACTGAATGAGGAGATATGCGCATGGCCCAAACGAATACGCACGCAATCGAGCATAAGCAAAAGCAAGTATCCGCCGAATCGTTCAATCAGATCAAGACAACGAGTCTGCTGAGAAAGTCATGGAACCATAACAAATATTTATGGCTGCTGGTTCTGCCCTGCTTGCTCTACTATGTCATATTTCGCTATATCCCTATGTTTGGCTTGGTGATCACGTTCAAAAACTTCAATCTCTTCAAGGGCATCTGGGCTAGCGAATGGGTAGGGTTCAAATATTATGTGATGTTTTTTCAGAATCCGGATTTCTTTCTCCTGATGCGCAACACGCTTTTACTGGGCTTCTACAAGCTGCTGTTCGGCTTCCCCGCCCCCATTATTCTGGCCATCCTGCTGAACGAATTGAAAAATATGGCTTTAAAACGGTTTGTCCAGACGGTCAGCTATTTGCCGCATTTCATCTCGAACGTGATTGTGGCCAGCATGGTCATTATGTTTCTGTCTCCGTCCGGAGGCCTGATCAATCAGATAATACAAAAGCTCGGCTTCACGCCGATTAACTTCATGATGGAGCCCGGTTGGTTCCGTTCCATCTACGTCGCTTCGGATATATGGCAGCAAACCGGCTGGGAATCGATTATTTATTTGGCGGCACTGACCGCTGTGGACCCGCAGCTCTATGAAGCAGCCAGTATTGATGGAGCAGGACGCTGGGAAAAACTTTGGAACGTGACACTGCCTGGTATTGCGCCGACGATCGTGATCCTCTTTATATTAAATGTTGGGAAAGTATTGGAAATCGGTTTCGAAAAAGTGTTTCTTATGTACAATGCGGCCGTCTATTCGACGGCGGATATCATCAGCACTTATGTTTACCGTGTAGGTCTGGAGCAAGGCAATTTCAGCTACGGGGCCTCGATTGACTTATTCATGGGCATCATCAGTCTGATCTTTATCTACTCGGCGAACTACATCAGCAGAAAAGTGGGAGAAAACAGCTTATGGTAAAGGTGGAACTAACGGTATGAAAAATCGGATCAGCCTTCTCGGCCTAGTGAATTCTCTGATCATGCTCCTTGTCATTGTCGTTACGCTTTATCCATTTATATATATGCTGGCCGTTTCATTAAGCAAGGATATATATGTCATGAAAGGGGAGATTAGCCTATGGCCCAAAGGCTTCAACCTGAAGATGTACGAATTGGTGTTTCAAGATCCGAAAATATGGACCTCCTATAAAAACACGCTGATCTATGTCGGCTTGGGCACACTGATCTCCGTCATTATTACTTCTATGGGGGGGTATGCGCTGTCACGAAAGGACATGGGGTTTCATAAGTCGATGACCGTGCTTATCATTTTCACGATGTTTTTCAGCGGAGGCATGATTCCTACGTTCCTGGTCGTACGCTCGCTGGGTTTGATCGACACCGTTTGGGGCATGGTGCTTCCGGGTGCGGTGAGTACATGGAATTTGATCATTATGCGCACATTTTTTAGCAACATGCCGAAGGAAGTTGAAGAATCCGGCCGGATGGACGGGCTGACCGATATCGGTATTTTCTTTCGCCTCGTCCTGCCGCTGTCGAAGGCGGTCATCGCGACCGTCTCCCTGTTTTACGCGGTGGGGCTATGGAACAATTTTATGCTGCCGCTGCTTTACTTAAGAGACCCAGATCTGTTTCCGCTTCAGGTGCTTCTGCGCAATCTGGTATTGGCCGGCAACGTCGCATCCGGCGATGTAACTCGAATTGGAGGTGATAATCTCATTGTAGAGGACTCGTTGAAATTCGCGACAATCATGGTATCGACACTGCCAATTTTACTAGTCTATCCGTTCATCCAGAAATATTTTGTGAAAGGTGTCATGATTGGCGCAGTAAAAGGATAATGCACAATCGCACGGAATGTAGTCAGTAACCAAAACGATGACGAGGGGGAAAGAAAATGAAAAGAAACGCAATGATACTTGTAACTTTGATGCTCGGATTATCGGTTCTAGCGGGATGTTCAGGCGGCAAGACGGAGGGGAATGCAAGCGGGGAACTGAAGAGCACGGCATCGGGGAGTACTACGGGAACGTCGGCGCCAGCCACAGAGAAGAAAACGTTCAAAGCTTTGTTGGATAGCAACCCAACGTTTCCTTACAGTAAAGATTGGCCGATTTGGAAATGGATCGAAGAAAAAACCGGTGTGACGCTTGACGTCCAGACACCGTCTGGTAAACTGGCCGATTCGCTTAATTTGGTCGTGGCTTCCAATAATATGCCAGATTTGCTGTATATTCCGACCCGCGTGACCTCGAATAAATTCGGTCAGCAAGGCGCACTCGTCAACATTCTCGATTATTTGAACCAGATGCCGAACCTGTCGGCATGGTTGAAGAAATATCCAGAAGAGGGCAAAGCTACTCTCTCCACGGATGGCAAGATGTACATGTTCCCGAACCAAGGCTTCGGGGAAACAAACCGGATGATTTGGCTGTACCGAGAAGACATCTTCCGCAAGCACGGTTTGACGCCGCCGAAAAACTACGATGAGCTGTATACCGTTATGAAGAAGCTGAAGGAGCTGTATCCGAACAGTTACCCACTCTCCATGCGTTTCGGTCAAATTCCGGACGAAATGTATGCCAACCTGACGACGAATTTCAATACTGGTGAGAACGTTTACTATAACTTTGACAAAAAGGATTGGGGATTCGGACCGACAGAAGACGCGTATAAAGCGATGTTAGGCGCTTGGAACAAGTTCTATAAGGAAGGGTTGATCCCACCTGATTTCCTGACGACGCAAACGAAACAATGGCAGGATATGATTTCCAATAGCAACTCGTTTATCACGATCGACTATATCAGCCGTATTGACTTCTTCAACAACGCCATGAGAAAGGACAATCCAGAGTATAACATGCAGTTCATGGCGCCTCCAGCAGGGATTGCGGGTGGCAAGCAACTGAATMCGTACTTCCATTATCTGGAGGGCGGTTTAACGGTGGCATCCACGTCTAAAAACGTGAAAGATATTATGAAATACATGGATTTCTTCTACTCCGAGGAAGGCAAAACGTTGACGAGCTGGGGGAAAGAAGGCGAGACGTTCACGTTGGAGAACGGCCAGAAGAAATTTAAGCCTGAATTTACAGATGTAACGGAAATGCGTAAGAAAACAGGCCTTCAGACGAGTGGCGGTTACACTTGGATCGATTTCGGGGCGCATTTGTCCCTGTTCTCAAAAGATCTGCGTGCGGCGTATCAGGAGGTTGTGAAATACGATCTGCCAGCGATGCAGCCGAAACCGGCGTTTACKGAAGCGGAGAACGAGGGATTGGCCGTGACCGGTCAAGCGGTGAAAAAGAGCCGAGATGAAAACTTCGCCAAGTTCGTTACGGGCTCCCGCAGCTTGAGCGAGTGGGATAAGTACGTCAAGGAAATTGAAGGACTGGGCGTGCAGAAGCTGGTAGATACGTATAAAACGGCAAATAAACGGGTAGAGTCGGTCGAATTGAAATCGAAATAATTCGAAATTAGCAACAAGACAGGACTCGCTGAGAAAGGACGGATGCTGTTTGGCTCGAGCTTCATGCTGGAGAAGCAGCATCCGATTTTTCAAATTTTTGATCATGTTAAATTAAAGGAAGTGGACACATTGGTCATGCTCGCGAAAAAACTTTGTCACATAGGATTGCTTGTATGCTTGCTTCTGCTGGCTGTGACGGCTGGAATGCCGTCTCATGCCGGTGCGGTTGTAGTCCCGGGCGTTACGATCGATACGCCGACCGACGGCGCACAGCTGGTCAAAGGCGTCACTCGTTTTTCTGGAACGTATACGGGCGCATATGAGGTCATGCTGTACATTAACGGGGAAAAGCAGGTTAATACGGTGATGATCGACCCAGATGGGGACGATACGGGCACTTGGTATTATGACTTTGATGCTAGTTCCTACAGTGGCGATGTGCAGGTGCTCGCCAAAGCCAGCGACATGATCTCACGGTACGCGGTCTGGAGCCCTACGATTCATGTAAATGTGAATAACCCCGAGGCGGGTCTTCCTCAAGTGACCGTCATCAATCCAGCTGACGGTGGGAATATCAGCGGCACGGTGCCGATTCGTATCTCCGCCACAAGTACGGAAACAATTCAGAGCGTGCAGGTCAGAATCAATAACGGCGCCTGGTTGAATACAGTTCTGAATAAAAATGAATACGTTTACAATTGGAAGTCTGACGGGATCGGCGACAAAACGGTGAGTATCGAAGCGAAGGCTTCGGACACCAAAGGCAATGTCGGCTTCAGCATGACGACCTATGCCAAAGTAGGAGCTGGCACGAACGAGCCGTTTCACATGTCCCGGCAGGACCGTGCGATGTGGATATGGGAGCCGGAGACATATAAGCTGCTGCTCAATCCGAATTCCCGCCAGGTGCTCGATGCGCTTGCTCAAGATACGGCGACGTTCGGCTCCGATAAGATCACGACGTTTTATTTGGCAGTTGGCTCTTTTGCTGCTATGGACATTCTGGAGGATGATCCGGGCAAACTGCGCGAATTCGTCGCCTGGGCGCATCAACATGGCTATGAAGTTCAGGCTTGTATATCGGGCGGAACATCTCCGCCGTACTTGGGCGCATATGCAGCATACCACAATAAAGCGATCCGCGAGATCGAGCGTGTCATCAACTATAATTTGGCTGCAGGCGCAAATGAGCGGTTCGACGGCGTGAACGTTGACATCGAGCCTTACATATCCGCGGAATTTAATGCGAAGAAACCATCGCTTCAGATTCAATATTTGGACGGCATTCAGAAAATGAAGAACCGCATTCAAACCGCCGGTATTAATCTGCCGTTCGGTCCAGCCATACCGAAGTGGTACGATTCGAGTGACAATTCCAAGGACATTATGTGGAACGGCAGCACCAAATGGCTGTCTCAGCATGTGCAGGACATCAGTGACTATATCTCCATCATGGACTACCGCGATACGGCCGATGGCACAGCCGGCATTACGGCGGGTGCGCAAGGCGAAATCGATTATGCGAATTCGATTAATAAGCCGAACTCTGTCGTCATTGGCGTTGAGACGAAAGATATCGCGAACAGCGGGGATCCTGAGACGATCACGTTTCAGGAAGAAGGCCGTGCAGTTCTGGAAGCTGAGCTTGATAAAGTGTATACGGCTTTCAATGACGACGCATCGTTCGGTGGCATTGCCATGCATCACTACGACGACATCCGCAAGCTGCCATCCTATTGGGGAGCTGGCGGCGTGTTCTGGGAGCCACCGGCCGATACGGAACCGCCTGGCGCTGTAAGCGGTACACCATCTGCGACGGCGCTCGATTACCAGCAGATCCGTATCAGCTTCGGCATGGCGATGGATAACTCCGAAATTGACCGGTATATTGTTTACCGCAGCACACAGAGCGGCTTTACGCCGGGCTCTGAGTATGTGGCAGGACTCGCCAGAAGCTTATCGTACAATGATATCGGCCTGCTGCCAAATACGACCTATTATTACAAAGTCGCTGCCATGGATATGCAGGGCAATATCGGGCCGGCGTCAGCGGAAGCATCTGCCAAAACGGGCAGCACGACGCTGAAGCCGATGATCGTGACTGGCTTGCATGTAACGGGCGGCGCGGGGAATTCAGCAGCCAGCATGAAGGTCGTCGATAAAGCGACGTCTCAAGCGATAGGCGGCGCCGCAGTCGAAGGACGTTTCCATTTTGCAGGTGGTAAATATGTAACGGGTACTGCCGACGGTAACGGAATGATCTCCTTTACTTCGGAAAGCATTCCAAACGGGCAGCAGTCCGGATTTGAGCCCCGCCGTGTTACGGCGCCTGGCCATTATTGGGCTCAGGCCTACGATCAGCCGCATATGACGGGGATGTATCCGCAGGTCGGCTTAAGTGGATTGACACTGAGCACCGGTAGCTTGTCTCCGGCATTTTCGACAAATCAAGCTTCCTATACGGTATCGGTGCCAAACGGTGTAAGCTCGCTCCAAGTCACGCCGACTGCATTAGTGAACGGAAGTGCGATTACGGTGAATGGGCAAAAAGTCGCCAGCGGCAGCGCGTCGCAAAGCATCACATTGAACGAAGGGGGAACGACGATTACGATTGTCGTGACTGGCAACACAGGTGTAACGGATAGTTATGCCGTCAAAGTAACGCGTTCCGTGTATGTCAATAATGTATTTACGGTGACGGCGGATACGTATGTGCATCAGAATTTCCCGACAACCAATTATGGTAGTGAAACGACACTGGAAGTGGTCGATGTGCCGTCTTTGGCCGGCGGCGGGGACCGGATCTCGTTTATGAAATTCGATTTCAGCGCATACTCGGAGCCCATCCAAACCGCCAAGCTGAACTTTTACGTTAGCGAAGCGTCCAGCGGCACGAATAATGTGGAAATCTACGTGTATGATGGCGATAACTGGGTCGAGAACACGATGAACTGGAACAATCGCTTGACCGGCACTGGCGCTACGAAACTGATTACGAGTAATATCAATCACACAGGCTGGTACAGTGTGGATGTAAAGAACTTCGTAGAAGCGCAGATGGCGTTGGATAAAAAGGCGTCGTTCCGCTTCCTGCCGCTCAGCCCGAATCTTGTGAAAATCAACAGTCGGGAAAATGCCGAAAATCAGCCATACATTGTAGTGAACTCGTCCAGCAACACCAACCTGCGTTCACTCATGCTCAACGATACCCTTGTATCGCAGGGACTTGACGGCATGTATGACACGGTTGTCACGAATGCGGTCGATGCGGTGACTGTTACGCCGGTGGCGGATGAGCCTCATGCGCAAGTTATGGTGAACGAAACGCTTGTCGCCAGCGGTCAAAGTTCGTCCGCGATCCCGCTAATCGTAGGCGTCAATACGATTACCATTCAAGTTACGTCGCAAAACGGCATGATCCATGCGTACACTGTCCATGTGACCCGCCAGCTTCCTGGCATGACGGACCTGCATGCGTTGTTCTTGAGCGCAGGTACCTTGACTCCGGCGTTCCATGCCGCCGAGCAGTACTACTCGTCGACGGTAACTAACGAAGTTTATGAGATCACGGTTACACCAGTGCTGGAAGATCCGCTTGCTACGGTTACGGTGAATGGAACTGCAACAATGAATGGTACAGCGTCGCAAGCCATTCCGTTGCATGTCGGCGCCAATGAGGTGAGCCTTGTCGTTACAGGGCAAAACGGCGATACCCAGACATTCGGTATAACCGTTACACGCTTGCCTTCTACTAATGCAAGTTTGAATTCACTCGCGATTAGCAGTGGTATGTTAACACCTGTCTTCCAAAAGAATGTAATGCGCTATGAGGCAACGGTAGCAAACAGCGTAAATGCCATCACGGTGACGCAATCTGCATATGAGTCTCTGTCGGTCGTTACGATTAACGGTGACATTGTGGCAAGCGGAGCAGCATCAGCGGCCATTCCGCTGAAAATTGGCGTCAATACCATTACGGTGGCAGTAATGGCTCCAAATGGGATTGACCATGCGGAATACGAAATCCGGGTCATTCGCCAAGATGAAGAGCAGCACGGTTCATCAGGATCGGCTCCAGGCACGCGCACTGGACAGGCCACATCKGGCGAAAAAGCGGTTCATATTGAAATCGTACGCACGGTTGGGTCAAACGGGGCAAAAGTGGACGCGATTATCCTCAATCAGTCGATTGCCAAGCAAGTGTTGGCCGCAGCTCCGGCAAATACAGAAAAAACCGTGCGGATTAGTCTGGATTCGGATGCTTCGGACCAGCCTGATGAATATGCAATCTCGGTGAATCCTGCATTTATGGAGGAGTTGATGAAAGAACAGCTAAAGCTCGAAATCACTTCAGCCCATGCGCGCATTGAACTGTCGGTAGATGCTCTTCGCGGATTGAAGGAAGCTTCGCAAGATGCCATCTTCCGCATGAAGTCGCTTGCAGGTGAAGGTGGAAACAAGGAAGCCGCCGTGCACGTCATCAATGCTGGCGCAAAGGTCATCGGGCAGCCGATGGACATCGAAACCAACTATACAGGACACAAAACGAAACTGTATTTCCCGCTCACGGATGCCGATCTGGATTTGAACGGACATACGCTCGCCGTGTATATCGAGCATAGCGACGGCGAGAAAGTGCTGCAGGAAGGCACCATTGATACGGATGTGAACGGCCATCCGATCGGGATTGCTATCGAAGTGGAGAAATTCAGTACGTTTACAGTAGTAAAGCTGCCGAAGTCGCAATCCAAACCGCTTCCGCGCTACGTATTCGGTTATGAGGACGGCACCTTCCGCCCTGAGCAGCATCTAAGCCGCGCCGAGCTTGCTTCTATGCTGAATGGCTTGCTGGATGACGAGCAGCTAGCGGGTGGCAGCAGCCAGATGACATTCGCCGATGTGCCAGATACGTTCTGGGCGGCAGCAGCGGTCAACAGATTGTCGGCAGCGCACATCGTTGAAGGACGCACAGAGGGAAGCTTTGCACCAGGCGAGATGGTTACGCGTGCGGAGCTGGCTGCGATCGCCGCCAGATGGAATGGATTCAAGGCGTCCTCCGCAGCGCAACCATTTACCGATATAGCTGGACATTGGGCGTCGGGTTGGATCGCCGCAGGAAGTGAGAGCGGCTGGCTGACGGGATATCCGGAAGGCACGTTCAAACCAGACGGCAAGGTGACCCGTGCCGAGGCGGTTGTCATCATCAATCGGATGACTGGACGTTTGCCAGCGAACAACACGGATCATATCACTTGGAAAGACGTTCCTGCAGATCACTGGGCTTACGGATATATTGAAGCTGCGTCCAAATAGTATGGGACAATACCTCTAAGGACCGTCTGGCGAAAATCAACAGCAAAAGAAAGCACAAACGCAGCCTATTTAGTCATCATATAACGTTGAAGGAGACCCCTATGATTCAAACGATACCGCAAGTGAAACAAATCCGTTATCTCGAGGGAGCATGTTTTCTGCCCGATGTAAGCTCCGATATCCTTCTCCGAATTGAGGAGAAGGATCCAAGACTCGTCGATTTGGCGAGTCGTCTGTTCCCAGGGCAATCCGTCGTCTGCGAGCAGCTGGAGGGTGTGAAAGGCTATACGTTCAGTATCCAAGGCTTGAATGGAACGGAGCTTTTGCGCGAGTTGCGCCTGGAAGATCAAAGAGAAGGCTACGTCTTGAGGATGGAGAACGCGTCCGTTACAATCGCGGCAGCGAAAGCTGCCGGATTGTTCTACGGCATTCAGACCTTACGGCAAATCATGGATAACCACGACAGCATTCCAGCTGCGGTAATCACCGATTGGCCCGATGTTGGTTTGCGTTGTATGAATTTTGATTTGCGGCAAACGTTCTCTAAACCGGAGAAGCTGCTGGCTTATATAGCGGAGTTCGCCAAATTCAAAGTCAACGGGCTGCTGATCGAGTATGAGGATAAGCTTCCGTACGAGCGGTATCAGCAAGTGTGCCACCCCAATTTCGCGTTTAGCCGAGAGCAGTTCGAGATGCTCAAGGAAACGGCGAAAAACAACTTTATCGAAATCATTCCGCTCCAGCAATCATTCGGACACTTGGACTACGTGCTTCGTTATGATGCGTACAAATGGTTAAGGGAAATAGAGTCGTCTACTGGGGAGCTTTGTCCTTCTCGGCCCGAGTCATACGAGCTCGCCACTGGCTTGTTGGATGAGATGATCGCGATGCATCCAGATTCTAGATACATTCACCTTGGCTGTGATGAGGTGTACAGTCTTTGCGAGTGTGAGACGTGTCGCGACACCTATCAGGGCGCAAGAGAAAAGACGTTCATCGCGTTCGTCAACCGGTTGATTGCGTATGCGGCCGGCAAAGGGAAAACCCCGATTATTTGGCATGATATGCTGAAAAAATGCAGCGAAGAGGACTTGAAGCTGTTGGACAAACGGGCAGCGGTCATGATCTGGATCTATAACGGCCGCAACATCGATTCCGACGTGTCCAGACTGACGGCCACATTCCGCAATGCCGGCTTCGAGGTCATGGGCGCCCCTGCGGTTAGATGCTTTGACGACCAAGAGCATCAGAATTATCCCGTCGTGGCCAGTCGGATTGACAATGTGCTGCAGTGGTCCCAAACCTCAGGCAAACTCGGCATCGACTGCGTCGTTGCGACGAACTGGTCAACGTCGTTTAGTTTCGGTCTGCCGTACGGCATTTTTGAAACGACTTGGTATCTCATGGCCCTTTTTGCGGATGTCCACTGGAACCGGGAGGCGGATACGGGACGTTTCGTTGATAGATTTCTTAGGCTGTTCCACGGCGTGGATCAGGAGACGGCTAAGAACAAGCTGGGGAATTACTTAAATGAAGACTATTATTTAATCATTGGCTCCCTGCTTGATGAAGTGGTGAAACACAAAGATGTAGCCGAGCTGATCGGCATTATGAACGCGTTCGAGCATTCGTCAGACAGGATGAGAACGATTCATAAATATTTGTACCGGTGGGAGCTGTTCCCGGGTGATGAGGCCGAATGGCAGTCCTTGCTCAGTTATTACCAGAGGAATACGGCTGGCCGCACCAAAGTGCGTCCGCAAATGAGCGCAATTTTGAGGCATTTCCAACCGGAAGAAATGGCTGATCATTTCGTGATGTCTCGTTTTTACTTGCATGATTATCTGGAAAAAAACGTATACAGTAAAATGGGATTGAGCCTTGCCTGATTCGAAGAGGGCAGCAAAGGAAGGCTGAAGCACGAAAACAGAAACAGAGCAGTAAAGGGTGGCACATGCCTGGTTGAACCAACCGTGGGATGTGCCACCCTATATTTTTCAAGGGTAAACGGATCGTCCGCGAACTTGGCAATGGGTTCCTCAGAAGGTTCTGCGAATCGAGGTACCTGAGCCCGTCGTTCTTTGCTCTTTGAGCATAAACCGAATATTCATAAGCCCAAATACCAAGAAACATACCCATGGAAGGCCTTGCCAGCCGAGTATATTTCCTAGATCATACAGATAGCCCCCACCTACGTTTCCGATAATAGCTCCGATGGAAAGCGCAAAGCTGTTAAAACCGAAATAGCTAGCTATCTGCTCATCCCCGGCATAATCGGAAACCATGGTATTCATCATCGGCTGTAGAAAAACCTGTCCAATCATGAAGGTGATAACCCCCGCATAAATCCCCCACATGGACCCGATCATCCCCATTGTAAATAAGCCCCCAGCGAGCAGTACCGTGCCTAATGACATCACGCCAAAAGGCTGTAATTTACGGTTGCCTAATTTGGAAAGTGGAACTTGCAGCAAGACCATGACAATGGCGCCACAGCTGTAAATGAGCCCGATATTCGCACCCGATGCAAGTTGATGGACACGAAACGGAACGGCAATGTATAACTGAGTGACCAAGGACCACGAGATCATCGTGAAGAGCATGAAGCGTCGGAAAGGGCGATTACGCCACACGGTTTGCATCTGAGACCAGATGCCCGTGTAGGCCTTGCGAGATTGTTCACTTTGGATAGCTGGCAAAAAGAAAAGACTAAAGAAAAAAGAGAATGCGAAAATAAGGGTAGCGGCCAAACTAACATATTTGAAATGAAAGCCCATGAGTAAGGCACCCAGGACGGGACCCACGACGAATCCCATATTGCTTAACATTTCTCGAATGGCATAAATCGTGATCCGATTGCTCGAAGTCGATAGTGCTGCATAATACGCATAACTAGCTGGGTTGAACAGTGATCCTCCTAAGCCAGAGAAGAAGCAAGCGATGATAAATCCTGGGATGCTGTCGACAAAGCCGAACATACCAAACCCAAAGGTACGGATGAGCAAACCAATCAGAATCGTGCGCTTATAGCCAAKCTTGTCGGCCAATGTGCCGCAAAGGACGGAAAGACCTTGCTGGCTGAAGCTGCGGATAGCGGAAATGATACCAACCATGGAGACGGTCAGCAGGATGTCGTTTAATAAATAAGAAGCAAGCAGGGGGATCATCATATAAAATCCAACGGCCATACTGAACGTATTCATAAACATGACCCAGAACGGCAGCCGAATGGAAGTAAGTTTACGTAGGGCTGAAATCATAAGATCGCCTCGTTTCATGCTGTAAGATGTGGATTTCAACACCATACAGGATATGCTATACGTTGTATAGGGCTTTCTTTGGATGGACTTGGGTAAAAATTAGTTGAGGTTGTTTGCATCTGTGTTGAGGATAAAATCGTGACAGGTGATTCCAGTTAATGGTAAACAAAAGGGCTGTTCTTCAAGTATCAACTTGAGAACAGCCCTTTGTCAGTGAGAAGATAGAACGGTTGTACACGTACTATGAATGTTAATCGCGAACCTGACTTTCAAAATGTCCCTTGTGAGCACCGTTGCAATAAGGTTTGTTCGAAGAGAGTCCGCAGCGACACAGGTAAATCTGTTCTTTCGTTTCCATCGGATCTCCTTCGCCATCCATTAACGTAACACCACTTACAAGCAAAGGACCATTATCAAGAACTTTAATTTCTGCCACAACCATACGCCTCCAATTTGTACCTAAATAGAAAGTATGAGTTTTTGGTTCCCGCAATCATCTTTCTATTTGGCGATAATACCTCATCTAATACGGTCACAGTCTTGCTGGGACTAGGGTAGAGGTTTCTCACCATTGTTGCCAGATGCGATTAACTATAATCAATTAGAGGCATAACAATATCAGATGAGCACAAACCGAGACTTCCTGCGTTAGATAGGTGTAGAATGGTGGTATATACAAGGTAAATGCCGATGAATGGAGTGATCGTGAAATGAATCCTTCCAAATATGAAAAATACTTCTCTATTGATGGCTTCTGGTCCAAGTTGAAAAAAGGTGCTAAGAAGGCCGGCAGTAAAGTGATTTATAGTGGATTGTTGCTTTTTTACGCATTGGATAGTCCGAAAACGCCGCTTCGCGCGAAGGTTCAAATCTATGGTGCGTTGGGGTATCTCATCTTGCCGCTCGATCTCATGCCAGATTTGCTGCCGATTGTGGGTTATGTGGATGATCTGAGTGCGCTAGGCTTCGCCTTGGCGGCTGTGTCGAAGAGTATCGATGACGATGTCAGGCGGAAAGCGAAGAGCAAGCTGAGGGATTTCCTCGGTGATGATGTCGTGAGCAGCAAAGATATTATCGATATTGATGGTCACGTGGTGGAGGAACAGGGGAAAACGAAGGTTGATGATGTGCATGTGGAGAAGTAGTTGGTATGGAAGTGGATGTAGATGTAGCCAGGTTTTAGTGGTTGATCGCTCTGTGTCTAACTGGAAAATATACAGCTAAATTCACTTTTATCGGGTGAAAATCTCGATTAAATGGAAAATACGTAGTTATTTTCGGCGAATCCGCCGGTCTTGCTTAAAACGAGCAGAATTAACTACATAATTTCCAGCTATCTCACAAAAGTCGTGGAATAGCGCGGATTTAACTGTACTTTTTCCAGCTATTCGTCTGATGGGGTAACCGTAAGTGAAGCAGTTGAGGTGTTTGAGGTAGATGAGGGAGTTGTGGTAGTCTTTTGACATGTATCTACTGAAGTAGCATCAAAATGGCCAAATAACCGACGAATAGTGAATTCGTCGGTTATTTGCTGCGCAGTTATTGCGCGACAATACAGATCTTAAACCTTTAACAACCAACCGAACGTATCCGGCAGCTTACCACTTTGAATACCTGTGATCGTTGTATACAGTCGTTCCACAAGCTCGCCGATCTCTCCATGGTTTACGACCATCGGCGTTCCGTTCCATAGCAGGCTGCCAATTGGCGATACAACCGCAGCAGTGCCGGTGCCGAACGCCTCTTCCAGCGTCCCATCTGCATGAGCGCTGACGATGTCATCGATTGATATTTTCCGCTCAGATACAGAGATACCCCATGACTTCAGCAAGTGGATGATGCTTCCACGCGTGATGCCTTCCAGAATGCTGCCGCTAAGACTAGGCGTGACGACTTCTCCGTTAATTTTGAAAAAGACATTCATACTGCCGACTTCTTCTAAATACTTCTTCTCGATCGCATCGAGCCATAGCACTTGGGCGCAGTTATGCTCTTTCGCCAGCATTTGTGCCTTCAAGCTTGCTGCATAATTGCCGGCTACTTTGGCATTGCCTGTCCCGCCTTGCACGGATCGAGCATAATAGCTTTCCACCAGAATGTTAATTGGTTGCAGCCCCTCATCATAGTAAGCATCAACAGGCGACATAATGATGATAAAGGAATACTGCATAGATGGGCGTACGCCTAGAATCGCTTCCGTTGCAATAACGAAAGGGCGAATGTATAAGGAAGAGCCGTTCTTCTTCGGCACCCAAGCAGCGTCAATACGAACTAGCTCCTGAATGGCGCGGACAACGAATTCTTCATCGATTTGCGGGATGCTCAGACGTTCACTAGAGCGGTTCAAACGCTTAGCATTTTGATCTGGCCGAAATAAAACAACGTCATCGTTCTCGGTGCGAAACGCCTTCATACCTTCGAAAACCGCTTGCCCATAGTGGAATACCATTGCCGCGGGATCATGTGAGATCGGACCGTAGAGAATGATGCGCGGATCATGCCAGCCTTGGCCTTCTTGGTAATCCATCATAAACATATGATTTGTAAAAAGTTTTCCAAACCCCAGATTTTCGTCTAAATTAGGCAGGGGCTTGCCCTTTAGATTTTGTTCGATGCGAATGCTACCGTACATCTGTTGTGCCACCTTTCCCATTGAGGGTTCTCACAATCTTTTACCCTTAACTATAGAAAAATTGCAATCATTGATCAATTGCGATTTATCAATTACTATCATAGTTAATAGCTATGAACGGGGGGCTTCAAGTGGATTATCGGTTATTGGTGTATTTTTTGGCGGTGTGTGAGGAGCTTCACTTCACCAAAGCCGCAGAGAAGCTGGGCATTAGCCAGCCTACACTTAGTCAACAGATCCGATTGCTGGAGGATCGGGTAGGCTCTCCACTTTTTCAGCGCATCGGCAAAAAGATTTATGTGACCGAAGCGGGCGAGATTTTGCGCAAGCATAGCCGAAATATTTTTCATGAGCTAGAGCAAGCACAGACGGCGATGAATGAGCTCCAAGGCATGCAGCGCGGACGATTGCGAATCGGCTGTTCTGGGAATCATTTGCTGACGGCGACAATTATGACGTTTCATGCCAAATATCCCAAAATTGAGCTATCGGTGATGGAGCTGGCAACGGAGGAGACGAAAGAAAAGCTGCTGAGCAATGAGCTGGATGTGGGTGTTGTTTTTTTGCCTGAGGAGGACGAGCAGCTGCGGTGTATGCCGTTGTACCAAGAGAAGCTTCAGCTTGTGGTGTCGTCGAAGCATGCATTTGCCCAAGAGCAGGTGAAGGAGATCAGGTTGGCGGAGTTGACTGAGATTCCCATTGCAATGCTGCAACAGAAGTTCTATGTTCGGCAAATGATGGATGATTGCTGTGCGCAGATCGGACTTGCTTGGAAGCCGATTGTGGAACTGTCTACGCTGGAATCCTTGCTGCAAATGGCAAAAAATCATGTGTGCGGGGCGATTCTACCACAGTCTTATGTGGAGGGCATGGGCAATCGGATGYGTGAGCAGAAACTGTGTGCAATCCCGATTATTGATCCCATTCCGCAGAAGGAAGTGGGGATTGTGTATCGGAAGGATATGTTTTTGTGTAAAACGATGGATACGTTCGTGAAGCAGGTCATTCAGGAATTTGCTTAGTGTGCAGGAAAGAATGAGGGTATAGAGCAGATGCGTATGAAACATAAGAGTCCAGAGCAAAAGAGTCTAGAGCAAAAGAAATATAAGAGTCTAGAGCAAAAGAAATATAAGAGCTTAGAGCAAAATGGGAAATATGTGTATGTATTTGCCTGTCATGAAGATGAACAGGCGTTGTGCCAGCTGGAGCTGCGCACCTTGCTGGGCGCAGACGCTGTTATTGATGCGCGCTACGCCGTCAGCGCGCGCAGGGTGGAGCCGAGCCGCAGCCCGTTTCTGAAGCTGCGGATGGATGTTGCCTTTGAGGCCGACAGCCTGCCGGAGCTGGCCTCGCAGTTAGAGACGTTGACCGTGCGCGGCGTAACGTTCAAGGTCGTGTTCGCGGAGACGGACACGGCGGTCAGCTATGACCGCCAGCGCAACGTTGAGCGCGAACTGGGGCTGGGGCTACGCGGCAAGGCCGAGATGCGCAGGCCGGAGCAATATTTCGCCGTGACGGAGCTGGGAGGCCGGTGGTTGTTCGGCGAGGGCAGCTACGGCGAATCCGTGTGGCTTCAGCATCAGCAGAAGCCACAGAATTACTCAACCGCCCTGGGGACGCGCCTTGCGCGGGCGGTGGTGAACATCGCCGTGCCCGAGGTGGCGGGCACGCGGGTCATTGACCCGTGCTGCGGCATCGGCACGGTGCTGGTGGAAGCGATGTCGATGGGGATCGACATCGTGGGCTACGACATCAACCCGCTGGCCGTGCGCGGCGCGCGGGTGAATCTAGGCCACTTCGGCATGCCGGATGTGGTCCAGGTGGCTGACATGCGGAAGCTCGTTCCGCATCCTGCAGCCCTGCAAGGCAGTCCAGAGCCCATCTACGATGCGCTGATTCTGGACATGCCGTACAATCTGTGCTCCGTCCTGCCTGAGGCAGAGAAGCTGGACATGTTGCAAACCGCCCGCCGGTTAGCGCGGCGCGCGGTAATAATTACAACCGAGCAGATCGACCCGCTTTTGATCAAAGCTGGTTTTCATATTGACTCACGCTGCACGGTGAACAAAGGCAATTTCAGCCGGCAAATTATCGTCTGCATCTAGCCTGTTTTAGTACATCATTTTTCCGAGAGGGCCATCTTCTGCAATCATATCCTGCAGCGCATAGACGGAAATCGGGAAGTAGAGGAATCCATAGACATAAGCGGCTAGCTCATAGACTTGAAAATATACAACTAGCGATTTATCAGCGATATAGAAATCCTGATCAGGGCGGATGCTTGTAAAATCAACCAACAAAGGAATATCGCGCAGCTTGATTTCAGCTGCAATGATGGCACTCAGCTTAGCAACGTAATCACTGCCAGGTTTGAACAATTCCTTCAACGTGTAGCTTTTACCAGTTTCCGTGCTGAAAGTTAACGAATTCTGGATCGTGAGTCCATGGGCTCCGCCCGAAAAAGCATAGTTCATCAGAGATAGACTTAGAACGCGGCGCTCATTCGTTTTGATTTCATAATAAGCCGTAACATCGGTCGAGGGATTTTGCAGATATCCCTGATCATGCAGCTGTTTGTTGACGGCACCCACAATCGCTGTATTGATTTGATGCTGGACCAAAGGGTTATTCATGTGAATAACAGCAGGGTACATCAGATCTAATTTGCTCTTTAGCACTTTAAAGGTTTGTATACTTACCGGTTGGTGTTCCAAGTCCAAGTCCTGGTCCATGTCTCTCATGTTTCATCATCCCTACGTTTTTGMTACACCATATTCAAAAACTGGGCGTTTGGTTCAATGCACGGGAGGAATTCGTGTCCTTGCCAAAGATAAAGAGCTTTCCCTACATCGCGATTGACGTGAGGGAAAGCTCTTTTGTGTAACTGAAGCGAATTATTCCTGTGAGGCGTTTTCCTCATCACTAGCATCGGATGTTGCACTTTGCAGCGAAGCAGACAATTCTTCYACCTGTTGCTGGGATTGGCTGTCTTCAGCATTCGCCTGAGCAGCATTAATCGCGTGACTGACTACGTCGTCATTACTGTTCGTCGTTGACATGGTATGATCACCTCCTTTACGTTCTTACCAGAAAACTGGCGTCGTAAGCATAAGCTAAGATTCAACCAACTAAGTATTCTTCGGATGGAGGGAAAATATGCAAATATAACGCAAGTTTTTTACTGACGTTAGTCCAAAATACCCGTGTTAAGAATCTTGACCTTCACTTTTGGTGAAATCGTGATCTTTGGATACTGCTCACGCCACCACGCCATGCCTATAAACAACTTTGGATGATAGGCTGAAACCTCATGTCCAAGCTGTAGGTAATCGCAATTCGATTTCTGCAAGGTTGCAATCACGTTAGACACCTTTGTCGTTATATCAGCTGCGATTTGCTTTTCGAGCTCTGCGAGTATGTCTTTCGTATATTTTTTAGAATCAAGTCCTGCTTCGATTAATTTAAGATCCAGGTTTAAGGAGATTTCAATGTCATGAAGACGATTGTCCTTTTCGTTAATATGGAAATCTCGATGGGCGCTTTGCACCAGAGCTGAGTAATTCTCTCCTTCCAATTTACCTGCGATCAGCTGGTTTTTGCCCGATGTGCCATCCAGCAGAATGGCAAGCTGGGTATCCTCATCATTCAGATTGACGCCGGTATACTTCCCTTCTCGAAACAACGCGGTGCCAGCTAGACGAACCCCGTTCTCATAAGGCTCGAACCGATTAAGTGCGAAGTCATTATTGAACCTTGCTCCATCAAGTATAAAATGGACTAATTTGTGTGAAGGGATTTTGCCCTTCTCCTCATCCTCTTCTAATAAGCCTACGAGAAATTCCGATAAGGTCTGGTCTTTAATCCTCTTCTTATTCAGCAGCTTCGAAAGATCGCCGTCATATATCGCAAGATAGCCGTATAACGGATTGGCTATAAATTGGCTCGTAATATTCAGATAGTTTAGCGGCTGATCTTTGGCGAATCGGGTGCTTATGAGAAATAGCCTAGTTTCCAGTACAGAGAGGACGCCAGGAAATTCTTTATTTGTTTTACTCACGGCGTCATAGATGTTATCGCCTGTTGACTCCAAGAATATATTGTTCGGGTTGCCTCCCCCCTGATTGGCATTCTGAAGCGAGGAAATCACATAGCTGACCTTAAGTTGCTTACTGTCACCCTCGTAATCTACGCCGACCACATCGACAAAAAGCAGCTTCTTTAGCTGTAATTCATCCCAGCATCCTGTCAGCAGCAGGCAGATGAAAAATGAAGCAATCACTCTCTTCATATCTCGTTCCTCCCCGCGCCACGCAGCCCGGAAATGATGAGGAGAATGACTGGCAGACCGACGACCAAGGTGATGGACACGATGTCCTGAATCGAGGAAAACTGCAGAATGTCGTTACGCTTCCTCATAAAGAAACCTCCAATCAGACAAACGCCAACCATCGTCCATACCCATACATGCTGCTTCCCCAAACCTTGACTGCGTAAATGTACGAATGCTTTAGCAGCCATGAAGAAATACACATAGACCGTTGCCGATACGATGCATACATAAAAGATGAGGAACAAGATGTCAATGCTCTGCAAGATCTGGATTTGATAGTTCTTTAATATAAAAATGATGGGTTCTGGAATAAGCGTAAGCTGAGTTAAGTTGAACTTCATAGAGCAGATCAGGCAAACGGCAATATAGAACACGCCAGTGAAGGCGTTCGCCAGTGACATCCAAAGAAGCAGCTTTTTTTTGCTTGGGGTCTGTACGTATGGGTAGGCATAAAGGAGCAGGTCATAACCGACATAAGCGCTAAATGCGGTGTAAACGCCCTTCATAATCGGATACCAGCCATCTTGCAAAACCGGCAGCAAGTTTCTCACATCTAGACCGTAGAATCCGCTAAATACGATTAGCAAAAAGCTGATGTAAGCAAACACCATAAAGGTTTGCGAGATATTAGCAAGCTGCCTCAGCGTTGACGTAGCCGCATAACCGCACACAAGGAGAAGCATAAGAATGAGAACCCACCTAGGCGTGAGTTGAAACAGCCACCTTTTTAAAATGTCACTATAAAGTAAGGTCAACAAGAGGCCGGAAAAGGTGTAATAGCATCCGAAAATCAAATTGATGCTTGCTCCAATCGGTTTACCTACAATCAGTGGGAGATAGGCATAAAAGTTACGCGTAGGGTATCGGCTGCCAAGCCACCAAAGCAATATGATGCCTACTTGTGCGGCTAGTCCAGCCAGCAAGACAGCCAGCCATGTATCTTTGCCTGCAACGTCAGCTTCAACATGAGGTAGGGATAAGACTTCGGTTCCGAGTTGAACCATAACAACTAGCGAGATCAGTTGTCTTCCCGAGATGGTCTCTTCCTTTCTCAACGCTTCCAACTCCTTGGATTTCGTATCTTTATTCGATTGCTTGCAACCGTGCCTAGAGGGCGCTTACGCAAGCTCCAAATCGGTGCCCGAAACAGCGTATCCTTCGTATCACGAAAGGAGAAGGGGGGCGTATAGTAAGGGAGTCCTAGTGTTGTCATTTGGCACAGATGGATACAAATCATCATGAAGAAGAAGGCGAGGCCAAATAAGCCGAACATGGAGGAAAGCAGGAGCGCAGGATAGCTTAACAGGCGAACCGCACTGCTCATCTCGTAAGAAGGCAGAACAAAGGAGGCGAGTCCCGTTAAAGCCGTTACGATAACAATGGTATTGGAAACCAAATTGGCCTGCACAACCACCGTTCCGATTACAATACCACCTACTACGCCGATCGTTTGACCCACGGGACTCGCTAGCCGAATGGTCGCTTCTCTTAAAATTTCAAGCATGAACATCATCGAGAGCGTCTCGAGAACCGGCGGGAACGTGACGAATTTCAGTGAACTTTGCAACGTGTTAACGAAATTGATGGGTAGCAGCTGTGGATTAAAGGCACTGACTGCCACATAAACGGCAGGCAAGCTAATCGTAAGACAGAAGCAGATAATGCGCAAAAGGCGATGAAAAGTGCCGATCAGCCAACTGATTTGGTAATCATCAGGACTTTGAAAGAAAGACCAAAACGTTACCGGTAGGATGATTGTGTCTGGTGACCCTGCTGTTCCAATAACGACTTTCCCTTCCATTAAATAAGCGCGTGCGCGGTCTGGACGTTCTGTAATGAGCAGTTGTGGAAATAGACTGAATTTCTTCTCCCGGACTAGCTCATCGATGAATCCTGGCGCCTCGACATAGTCAATGTCAATGCTTGTAAGCCGTCGGTCTATTTCCTCTACGATCGCTGTTTGCGCAATTGACTTGATGTACATGACAGCTACCTTCGTTCGTGAGAGCCGCCCAATCGTATAGGTTTTGACGACGAATTCCGTAGAGTTGATTAGCTTGCGCATCAGGTTGATATTGGTATCTATATTCTCAATGAACGCTTCATTCGCACCGCGTAAAACCCGTTCATTGGTCGGGATATTAATGGAGCGCTCCTTCTTTAAATCCACCCCAAGCAGGTAAAGTTTGCTGTCTCCCTCTTGGTACAGTACGACCTTACCGTACAAAATGGCTTGAACCGCTTCCTCCAAATGCTCCGTTTCAGCATAGTCGAGAATCGTCACGGCATCACGGACAGAATCCGGAGGGCGGAGAAACAGCGGCTTCAGAATAAAATCTTGAACGAGAGTTGAATCGACCAACGTGTCGAAATAGAACAGCTTAAAGACTGTTCCTCCAATGAGTAATTGTTTCGATTGAAAGTCGCTTTGCTCGGAGAACAGTTGGTTGAAATAGGGCTCTGCCGCTTCAATCGATGGATGTTGTCTCACGCGTTTTCCCTCCTTCATCATCAGTTCTCCTTACTTTAACCTGAGAATTCCAGAAATATGTAAAAGTTATCAATAAGGATATGATCAATCACGGACACGCCATTCTATAGGTAAAACCTATAGAATAGGATTAATTAATGTATTTCACAAATAGAGTCGAGGGGCGCATAATAGTAGAAAATGGAAAGAGGTGAGTGCGACATGGGAAAATCGTTCGAGGCACTGTTACCGGAGCATGAGGCATTTATCGCCAAGCAACATATCTTCTTCGTTGGTTCAGCACCATTATCAGCGGAAGGGCATGTCAATATTTCGCCGAAGGGGCACGATGTGCTGCGGATTCTATCGGTCAATCAAGTGGCTTACCTGGATTTAACAGGGAGTGGGAATGAAACCAGCGCGCATCTTGCGGAAAATGGCCGCATCACCATCATGTTCATGGCTATCGAAGGTCCGCCTCAGATTATCAGGCTGTATGGCAAAGGCCGTGTGATACTGTCTGGATCTGACGAGTGGGATCGGTTGGCGCCGAAGTTCGAATTGCTGCCAGGGGTGCGGCAAATCATGGTCGTTGACATTCACGAGGTGAAGTCATCCTGCGGATTCAGCGTTCCTTTTTACACCTATGAGGGTGAGCGGAATGCGCTGCAAAATTGGGCAGCGAAGCAAGGGGATGAAGGATTGCACGCCTATTGGCAAAAGAAAAATATGACGAGCATGGACGGACTTCCGACACCGATCGGCCAAAAGTTATCCACAGGTGGTATGTGATTGCCTATGCAAATTTGGGCAATGGCATTGCTGTATGATGGATAATTACAACTAATTTGGAGATGCTGCAAACGCATGTAATGGAGACTCTATTGCAGGGCAGCTCTCCTATTGGATACAAGCGGTTCCTGCTGTGCCTCTAACATTGACTCAATTATTAGATTTCATTTTCCAGAGTCCTGTTATTTCATGCGGAAACTGACTGTATTTATTCCGGATGCGCCGCCACTGGGGAGTTGCCCGCTAACGCGCCCTTCGCTGGGGGCAGGCCGATTAAATGAAATACTTCCTTAATGCCGCCGGGGCTTCCCGGCTTTTGCGCGTTATGCTATCCATCGTCACGCTGGTCACAAGGGCATCTGCACAAAGTTCACCTTGCTCATTGCGAATCTCCTGATGAAGCACATAGCTGGTGTTGCCAATCTTCTCAGGGCGGCAACTCACGGTCAGGTGCTCTCCTTGCTTGCACTCTTTTCGGTAATTAATGTTGATATTAACAGTTACCGTCTGAATACCGAGGGCACCGAAAGTCTCGTAAGATAGCTCACACGTCTCATACCACTCTTCACGTCCCCATTCGAGGTACTCCAAATACTTCGCATTATTTACATGTCCGTTCACATCAATTTCAGTCGAGCGAACGATGATCGCTAACTTCGTTTCCATATAAGTGATCTCCTTTGTAATGAGTAGTCTACCTATTATAACTTTCCTGCTAGCGGGATAACCAGCAGTGACTCATAAGGTTCCAACATTTGGGGAAACTATGCGAGGCGTGTTTATATGTACCCAAGTGTGGGTAGTAGTGGGTACAGTACTAAGTAAAATAGAAGTAGTCTGACAGGACCAAGGAGGGAAATTATGACACAAGACTATCGCATAGAACGTGATACCATGGGGGAAATCAGAGTGCCTGTGGATAAGTTGTGGGGGGCACAGACCCAGCGCAGCTTCGAAAATTTCAAAATCGGCACGGAGCGAATGCCGCCTCGCTTGATAAGTGCCTTCGCGCTGCTCAAAAAAGCAGCTGCTCACGTTAACCGCGACCTCGGCGGCTTGCCGCCGGAGAAAGCGGAGGCGATTTCGCAAGCGGCGGATGAAATCGTACAAGGCCGCTGGGACGACGAGTTCCCGCTTGTCGTCTGGCAGACGGGCAGCGGGACGCAGTCAAACATGAACGTCAACGAGGTGATCGCCCACCGCGGCAGCGAACTGCTCGGAGATGGCGCTTCGCGCATCCATCCCAATGATGATGTGAATCGTTCGCAGAGCTCGAACGATACGTTCCCGACCGCGATGCACGTTGCCGGTGTCATCGCGGTAGAGCAAGAACTGCTGCCTGCGCTGGAGGGGCTGCAGGCGACGCTGCACACCAAGATGTCGGCCTTCGCCGACATCGTCAAGATCGGCCGCACCCACCTGCAGGACGCGACCCCGCTGACGCTGGGTCAGGAGATCAGCGGGTGGTGGGCGATGCTGGATATGGCGTCGCGCATGGTGCGCAGCGCCGTGGATACGATGCGCGAGCTCGCGATCGGCGGCACCGCCGTCGGCACGGGGCTGAACGCGCATCCCGAATTCGGCGCCCGCGTCGCCGAAGCCCTGACTCGCGAGACGGGCACGCGCTTCGTCTCGGCGGAGAACAAGTATCATGCGCTGACGAGCCATGATCAGATCGTTTACGCCCACGGCGCGCTGAAGGCGCTGGCGGCGAACTTAATGAAGATAGCCAACGATGTTCGCTGGCTATCGAGCGGCCCCCGCTGCGGAATCGGTGAAATCACGATTCCGGAGAATGAGCCCGGCAGTTCGATCATGCCGGGCAAGGTCAACCCCACGCAGAGCGAAGCGATGACGATGGTCGTGTGCCAGGTGATGGGCAACGATGCGGCCATCGGCTTCGCCGCTAGCCAAGGCAATTTCGAGCTGAACGTGTTCAAGCCCGTAATCATACACAACTTCCTGCAGTCTGTGCGACTGCTGGCCGACAGCATGCGCTCGTTCAATGACCATTGCCTCGCGGGCATGGAACCGAATCGCAGGGTGATTCAGCGCAATCTCGAGCAATCTCTTATGCTGGTTACGGCGCTCAACCCGCATATCGGGTATGAGAAGGCAGCCAGCATTGCGAAGCAAGCGCATAAGGAAGGGCTGACGCTGAAGGAGTCAGCGATGCGCAGCGGCTACTTGACGGCAGAGCAATTCGACAGCTACGTGAAGCCAGCGGATATGGTGCATCCGAAGGCATAAGGCTGGAACATAGGGAAGAGGGTATCCCCAAGCCACGTATGTGGCGGGATACCCTCTTCTTGATGTATACAGTTGTGAAGCATGAGAATTGCAAAAGTACACTCTTTTTTATCGAATGAAGCACCTAATCTGACATGCGTGCAAATAGGCAACTATTTCTGCCAGCATGCATCTATTGGAGCCTTTTCGGTCCTAAAGGTTGCACTTTCGCACGTATTTGCCTATGTTAAGCGGGTTTCCTCGAAAATGCGTGCTCTTTTGCATCTTTGCCCATGTACGCTTAATCGCAACTATTCTGCATCTCTCCGACTCTGCCTAGTCTCTCCACCTCTCCAACCTATTTCTGCATCGGATCAGGAACCATATCGTTCTCAATGAGCTCGCTATTGGTTTTCATATGCTTCATTTCGTTCCCGAGTTTCTTCATTTCATCCATATTTTGAGCCATAGAGCCATTGTTGGCTTCTTCAATGGATTTACCGGTCGATCCGTTACAGATCTGCTCAAGCTCAATTAATTT
This sequence comes from Paenibacillus sp. 01T442, assembly GCF_056398345.1. Lineage (NCBI taxonomy): Bacteria > Bacillati > Bacillota > Bacilli > Caryophanales > Paenibacillaceae > Paenibacillus > Paenibacillus sp. 01T442. Next base: position 177,641 of record NZ_JBFTPF010000002.1, on the reverse strand, counting down.
ATCCAGCGCGGCTCGGCGAACTTGAAGGGGGACGAATTGGTTGTCTGCAAAATCAGCCTCATGGAAATGCACGGATGTATTCCCAAGCTCTGAGGTTATCGTGGTTAACGTCAGCGGATAGGCCGCTGAGGTGGCATCGTTATAGATATCAATACGGTATACGGACTTTTCGACGTATTCCATACGTTCAAGTCCAAGGTCAGTTAATTGTTGATGCAAGGTATGTTTGTCCATCGAAAAGCACTCCTTTATTGGGGACGACCCCAGTACAACTGGTGTTAATTATTTTGGAAGGTTGTTTTCGCTGCCTGGATCGAGTCTGTGACACGATGCTGACTTTCTTTAGCTGTATCGACAAGGTTCTCTGTTTTTTCTTTGGCTGTATCGACAATGTCCTCTGTTTTTTGGCTAACGGTGTCTGCAAGGTTTTTTGAACTTTCGCATACAGTGGAGGCGATTTCTTTCGTTTTATCCTGCCAGGTCCGATAGGTGCTCCAGAGGTCTTTGCGCAGCTTCGACCCCTCTTTAGGGGCAATTAACAATGAGGTTATCGCGCCGACAGCACCACCAATTACTAGACCTAACAATAATCCACCTTTGTTCGTCTCGACTGCTTCACTCATACGTCATCTCTCCTTTAGTTTGGGGTTTGGTGTTTGTTACACGTCCATACTGGGATGTACCCGTTTAGAAACGTATTGAAACAGGAAAAGTACAAATGTTACCCTGCAATGTTTATTTACATCTTGAGAAATGGGGATATTTGGTTAATATAGACAAAATTCTTCATTATCTGATTGAATTGTTTGCGATAGGGTTATAGAGTATATGTGATAGATTATACCTATGGGACTCTGTTCCTATTTACCCGAAAGGGGTTAGTGCGATGAGTATTGCCATTGTGGATGATAATAAGACGAATTTATTAATTATTGAAAAAATTTTGGAGAAAGCCGGCTACACGGATTTAATTACGCTATCTTCGGCAAGAGAGCTCTATCACTTGCTTGGTATGGATACGCCCGATCAGGAGGAAGTAACGGTTGATCTGATCCTTATGGATATGATGATGCCGGAAATCGATGGGGTAGAAGCATGTAGTAAGGTACAAGCTGATGAGCGGTTAAGGGATATTCCGATCATTTTCGTAACGGCGATGGGGGATTCCAATAAGTTGGCGGAGGCATTGGATGCAGGAGCGCTCGATTATGTGATGAAACCGATTAACAAGGTGGAGCTTCTGGCGCGGATTCGTTCAACTCTTCGCTTGAAACAGGAGAAGGATTGGCATAAAGAGCGAGATAAGCGGATTAAGTATGAGCTTGATTTGGCCAAACAAGTCCAGCTTAGTGTACTTAGTCACCCGCTGAAGAATGAGCACATCGAGATTTCAGCTGTGTATAAGCCATCGTCAGAGCTGGCGGGAGACTTTTATGCGTGGTACCCGATTGGGCCAAATCGGTATGGCATTATTTTGCTCGATATGATGGGGCATGGTATTTCTTCATCCTTAGTATGTATGTACATTTACTCGGCATTGAAGGATACGATCATGGGGAAAGGCGATCCTGAGTTAGTGATGCAAGAGCTTAATCGGCGAATGAATCAGCTCCATGTCACGGATAGTCTTATTAATTATTACTTTACCGCGATCTATCTGGTCCTTGATACCGAGCAGCGTACCATTGAGTATGTGAATGCAGGCCATCCAACAGGCGTTGCTGTGCTCGATGGCGAAGTGCAGCTGCTCTCTGAAGGGTGCTGTGCAATTGGCTTTTTTGAAGGGATTGAGATTACCAAAGGGTACGCGACCTACGAGAAACAAGCTCGGATTGTCTTATATACGGATGGGTTGACGGAATGGATCGCAGATGAGGAGCATGATGGTATGGCTCAAATCAAGGGCAGCCTCCAGGATATGAATGGTCACGACCCAGAAGGACTAGTCGAAAGGCTTACTCCTACAACGATGAACGGCCCTTCGCAGGATGACATGTGCTTAGTCATGATCTCTGCCTCCTAGCTTGCACAATTCAATGAAACTTGAATACTAACAGTGGTCTTGGTAGGATTTAGACAATAATGACTAGGGAGTGTGGCTTATGTCCTCAGAAAGATTTCAAATTGATCTTGAAGAATCAGAGAAGTCAATACAGCTCATGATGCGTGGGGAGCTTGATTTGGCAGCAGCACAGGCCTTTCGCCAGGCACTTGAGGCCGTCATTCATCGTGAAGATAAGGCATTAATTCTCAATTTGAAGCATTTAGGCTATATCGATAGTACGGGGATTGGCATTGTGGTATCTACCTTGAAAATTCGCGATGAAATCAAAGCGCCGTTCGCCGTTCATGATATTCCGCCAGGGATAAGGAAGTTGTTTGATTTGACGGGGATTACTGGATTTCTGAATGAAGGGATCGAAGGCAGCGTATGAAGGTCATTCGCTTACATATTCCAGCAGCAGCGGAACATTTGGAGATCGTAAGACTTAGCTTGTATGGTGTAGCAACGAAACTGGGCTTCTCGTATGAAGACATTGAAGATATGAAGGTAGCCGTATCTGAAGCTTGTAATAATGCTATTTTGCATGCGAAGCCCGAAGATGGCAGCGGTCACATCGACATTAGTTATGAACTTAGCGATGATGCACTTCGGGTGAAGGTAAAGGATAACGGTACTGGCTACGAGGCGTCTAGGGAAAGCCGGCAAACGAGTCCCTTCGCGGGGACGATGCCGAGTGAGCTTAGCACGGGTGGACTGGGCATTTATCTGATGGAAGCGTTAATGGATGAAGTCCTGGTCGACACAAGCGGTGGCACCGAGGTTACTTTAGTTAAATATGTTCACAGCAAAAACCACGGAATGACGGAATAACCGCCAAACCGTGGTTTTTCTTTCCTATCCTATTTGCCGAGATAGGCGGCTAGCATCCAACTGTGTTTCTCCAAGGAGGAGCGGATGGTAATGAGCATATCGGCTGTAGGCTGATCCTTTTGGTCTTCGGCCAGCTGGATCCCCTCGGTCAATTCGGAGCATAACATAGTGAAATCATCAACGAGTTGTTCCACCATGAGATTAGCATCACTTTCCGTCTTCTTGGCTTCTTTAATTGAAGCCATTTGCAGATGCTCTTTCAGGGTGGCAGTCGGGATCGCACGTAGAGAAAGCATTCTCTCTGCTATCGTGTCCAAATGGAGTGTGGCTTCCGTGTACAATTCCTCGAACTTGATATGTAGGGTGAAGAAATTCTCACCTTTCACATACCAGTGATAATTATGCAGCTTCATATAGAGTACTGAGAAGTTGGCGACCTGTTTATCGAGCATGTCTGTTAGCGGGCTAGCCTTCGTTATCGTAGTCGTATTCACCATGATCATTCCTCCACTTAATTGATTTATTTGTGTCTACAAGAAATAAGTACCCTTACGAGGGCGAAGTGAAACAGTTAATTTTAGATGAACATATTTTGTGCCTCATGTGTTTCAACTTTCTCTAACTTGGGTAACTACGTAATAACAAGGCACAATAGGAGGGATTCCCATGTTGCTTCAAATAAGTGTATGTGTTGTAGCAGTTGCGTTTGTGTTTCTGGTTTTTTATTTGATCCAAACCTTAAAATCCTTGAAGCATTCCCTTGATGAGATAACCTCAACAATGGGACAGATGAAAAATGAAGTGACGGAGATCAGTTCTGATGTGAAGGATGTCATTCTCAATACGAATGAGGTTGCGATCGATATGCGAATGAAACTTTCCACACTTAATCATCTTTTTGGAACGGTGCAGGATGTTGGTCAAGTACTTCATGAGCTATCTTCTTCCGTTAAACAATCAGCTTCAGCCCTGATTGCTTCTGTCAAGCCAACAGAAACGTCTGGGAAAACATCCCCGCTGAATGGGAAGTTGAAGGCTATTCTGCAAGGAGCGACCATGACGCTCGAGATTTGGGATAAAATCAAAGTGAAGAAGTCATCACCGCAAGCCGGTACGATTAAATAGGAGGGGTCATCACGTGAACGCTATACGTAAATTTATGTTTTATAAACAGTCGGATGGGAAAGAAAATAGGATATATCTCAGTGGGGAGCTCGATCTCTCTGCAGCGTCTTCGCTAGCGAATGTGCTGGACTCGGTGGTTAGAAAAGAGGAAGAGGCACTCGTCCTAGATTTAAAGGAGTTAAAATATATAGACAGCACGGGAATAGGGCTCATCGTCTCCGCGATTAAAGTAAGGGCTGCTATGCACGCAGCGTTCCAGATCGACCATATTCCAGCTAAAGTTAGACGATTATTCGATATCACTGGCGTTTCCAGTTACTTGCATAACAATGGCAGCTTAAGAGAAAATCAACGTGTAACTGAAAGGAAAGAAGAAATCATATGAGCCCATACATTGGCCTGACCATACCTGCACAAGCGGAATATTTGGATATTGTTCGACTCACGTTATACGGCGTTGCAACCAAAGCCGGTTTCTCCTTTGAAGATATTGAAGATATGAAAGTTGCTGTCGCGGAAGCTTGCAATAATGCCATTCTTCATGCTTATGCAGAGGGGGAGCCGGGCATCGTAGAGATTCAATTTGAGCCTAGCGAKGGCTATATGAAAATAACGGTGAAGGATGAAGGCGATAGCTTTCATTATGTTCAAACGGCTCCTGAAGAATTAACGCTGCACCACAAATCGATTCAAGAAGCATCGGTCGGGGGACTCGGTCTCTTTCTAATGCAAGCTTTAATGGATGATGTGCAGGTGTTTGCTCGCGGAGGCCAAGGAACGAAGGTCATTCTGACCAAGCAGGTGTATAGAAAAGAGGAGATTGTATGAATGCGAAGGGAACTGTCTCTTCCTCCGACTCTTTATATGATATCTACGAAAAGAAGAAGATTTATAAGGAAACCGGTTGTCAAGAGGCAGCTACCGCATTGCTCTTACACTATGAACCGATCGTTCGAATGGCAGTAGCCAAAATGTCGCGAAGCCGCCCTGACCTCTATGAAGACCTCTTTCAAGTTGGTCAGATGTCGATGCTCAGGTTGTTTACGCAGTATGACCATGCGATGGAAGTGCCTTTTGAAGGCTATGCGATGAAAAGCCTCATCGGTCATCTCAAAAATTATTTGCGTGACAAATCCTGGTACATACAAGTTCCGAGACGTATTAAGGAAAAGGGAGCGCAGATGGGGCGTGCGTTGGACGAACTGACGGCTAAGCTGGAGCGCTCGCCGAATGTGGAGGAAATAGCAGCTTATCTAGAGATGAGTTCTGAAGAAACCATGGAAATCTTAGCCGGCCGCGATTATTATCACTACACATCCCTCGATACCCCGCTCACAAGTGAGGGGGATGGGGCCACGATTGGGGATATGATTGCAGGTACCTCTGATGACTATCAAGCCATAGAACACCGTATGGACCTTGCTGAAGCTATGGATTGTTTGAAGGAAGAGGAACGTACCGTCATTGGGATGATCTACCAAGAGGGGCAGTCCCAGCGACATATTGCAGATCAGCTAGGCATCTCTCAGATGAGTGTATCTCGTATTCAGAAGAGGGCGATGATGAAATTAAAAACAGCCTTAACATCGAAAGTATAGAGTTAGCTACCTGCTAGGGGGGATGAAAATGTGGTATAGTAGGTTTGTATAATGTAATATTATTACATTTTCTACCAACTGTACCAGGAGGCACTTTCCTATGTTTACTTCCCTTCTTAAAATTAAACCCAAGATTATGCTTGGCTATGTATTCATTCTTATTTGCCTTGGTCTAGCACTCTTGGTCGTAAGTAGTCGCGTGACCGATCTGCAGAAAGAAGTTAGCTATGTTTCTTCGCATGATATGGACGTACATGATCAGTTGCATAGTTTACTGAAAAACGTACTTGATATGGAAACAGGCATGCGTGGCTTTGTGATTACAGGTAATGAGCAGTATCTTGACTCTTATTATGAAGGCAGTCGCAACTGGCAGGTGACGTATGATCATATTCATCAACTTATCAGTGATAACCCCTCCCAAATGCAAAGCCTGGAGGGGATCGAAGAGACCATTAAGAGTTGGTTGAAAACTAGCGGAGAGTACGTTATTCGTATGAAAAAAGATAACAATACGGCTGCTATCAATGAATTTTTTAAGCAGAATACAGGCAAAAAAACGATGGATCAGCTGCGGACGCAATTGGATACCTTCCTCGTCACAGAGAAAGTGCTTACTTCCACAAGAGTCGAGCAAATCTCCAAAAGCAACTATAATCTTAGAGTTGTTCTTTTTACTATTTTAGGCCTTATTTCGATTATTGCTATAGTTGTAGCTTTGATTCTATCGAATTCGATAACAAACACGATCAAACAAGTTACACGGAAAATTCGTGATATCACGGCCATGGAGGGCAATCTGGCCTCACGGATTGAAGTGAGGACGAATGATGAGATTCGTGAGCTGGCCGAAGCCACGAACGGGCTATTGGCGAGTTTGGAGAAAACGAGCTGGATTCAATCCAGTATTACCGAGGTGTCCACCCTGTATCAAGGTATACGTGATATAACTGTGCTGAGTGAGGCTTTTATTCAGAAGCTTGCTCCCATGTTAGAGGCCAGTTATGGCGTTGTCTACCTGAAACATTATGAGGGGGGGCAGCTTTCTTATGTCAAAATTGCGGGATACGCCGCTTCTGGACAAGATCATGCAAGTGCAAGCTTTCAATCAGGTGAAGGTTTGGTTGGACAATGCGCAATCGACAAGCGAATCTTCCTCATGGATAACCTGCCTGATAATCATGTGAAAATAACGTCAGGTCTCGGGATTTCAACGCCGCGCAGCTTACTAGTCGCACCCATTCTTGTTGATGGAAGAACGGAGGCTGTTATTGAATTAGCTTCCCTTCATCAATTTGAGTCGAAGCATCTGACTCTGATTGACTCTCTGCAAGAGAAGTTCGGGACCGCGATTACGAGTGTGCGCAGCCGTATGGAAGTGGAGCGACTCCTCTCCGAGTCGCAAATGCTGACGGAGGAGCTGCAAGCTCAATCCGAGGAGCTTCAGACGCAGTCGGAAGAACTGCAGATGCAACAGGAGCAGCTTCGGATGACGAATGAGTTTCTGGAGGAGCAGAACCATTTTGCCGAGCAGAAAGCGACGGAGCTCGAGAAGGCCAAAGATGAACTCGAAGAGTATTCCTTGAAGTTAAAGACAAGTTCGCAGTACAAGTCCGACTTCTTGGCTAATATGTCCCATGAATTACGAACACCGCTGAATAGCATCATGATTCTTTCGCAAATGCTAGCAGAGAGTAACGGAGACATGCAAATGTCCGAGGTTGTGGAGTATTCGCGAGTGGTGAATGCCGCGGGTCATGATTTGCTGTCGCTCATCGATGATATTCTGGATTTATCCAAGGTTGAAGCTGGGAAAATAGAGATTATGCAGGAAGAAGTGAATGTGACGGAGTTACCGCAGTCTATGGAGCTTATGTTCGCACCGGTAGCCGCTAAGAAGGCGCTTGATTTCCATGTTATTCTTGAGCCTGATGTGCCGTCTGTCATCGTGACGGATGGTCAACGACTGCAACAAATTCTGAAGAACCTGTTGTCGAATGCGTTTAAATTTACCGAAACAGGGTCCGTTTCCATGCGAATAGCGCTTGCGGAATCCGCGCGGATTAAAGAACTTCTCCACCGAGATCCAGAGGAAACGGTTCTTGCCATCTCGATTAAAGATACGGGTATTGGGATTCCAATCGATAAGCAGCATATCATCTTCGAGGCGTTCCAACAAGTGGATGGTACAACTAATCGTCAGTATGGCGGGACTGGGTTGGGATTATCTATTTGCCGCGAGTTTACTCGCTTACTTGGGGGGACGATTGTTGTGAAGAGTGAGCTGCAGGTAGGCTCTACGTTCACCCTGTATATTCCCAACGGCAAGGAAGGCCTGATTCATCCTGGTAGTTCCTTCGCACAAGATCAGATTGCGGCTTCAAGTGAGCAAGAGAATTCGTATAAGGGAGGATCTTCCTATTCGAAGAGCTTCTTTAGCGAAGCTGGGCCGTCCCTAGATGAGCCGATCCACACGGATGTGCAACTGTTCGAAGGAAAGACAGTGCTGCTTGTCGATGATGATGCCCGTAATGTTTTTGCGCTCGTCAGCGCTTTGGAATTAAAGGGGGTAACGGTCGTTGTCGCCGAGAATGGCAAGGAAGCCATCGAACTGTTAACTGTGAAGCCAGATTACGATTTGGTATTAATGGACATCATGATGCCAGTTATGGGTGGTTACGACGCCATGAAAGAGATACGGGAAGGTCTGGAGTTGCGCCATGTACCGATCATTGCACTGACAGCGAAGGCGATGAAGAGCGAGAAAGAGAAATGTCTCGAAGCGGGAGCATCGGACTATATTACGAAGCCGTTGCAGATGGAACAGCTCTTCTCGCTGATGCGAGTGTGGCTTACGAAGCAGGTGAAGAAGCATTGACACGTGATCCTCAGGATGGATGGAACGAGCCCCAAGAGCCGCCTGACGATGAGCGGGAAAATATTGAGATTAATCTGCTCCTAGAGGGTTTATATCAAATGTACGGATTCGACTTCCGACATTATGTGCGCTCCTCTTTACGCAGACGTATTCTGAATCGAATGAAGATGGAAAAACTGCGAACGATAACAGCGCTTCTGGAAAAAGTACTGCATGAGCCGAAATTCGTAGATAAACTGTTAAGCGATATGTCGATTCGCGTGACAGAAATGTTCCGAGATCCGAGCTTCTTCAATGCTTTCCGCACTCAAGTCGTGCCGGAACTACGGGATTATCCGGAGATTCGTATCTGGCACGCAGGTTGCGCTACAGGCGAGGAAGCCTATGCAATGGCGATTCTCATGCAAGAAGAGGGCTTGGCAGAGAAGACGCGAATCTATGCCACTGACATGAATGAGCAAGCCATTGTATCGGCGCAAAGAGGCGCTTTCCCGCTGAAGCAGATGCAGCTGTATACGACGAATTATTTGGAATCTGGCGGCACCAAAGCATTCTCGGAGTATTACTCGGCGGATCATCAGTATGCCTATTTTAAACCGCAGCTGAAAGAAAACATGATGTTTGCCCAGCACAACCTGGTGACAGACGGCTCTTTTAATGAGTTCCATGTGATACTTTGCCGGAATGTGATGATCTACTTCGATCCGAAACTGCAGCAGCAGGTGCACAGTTTGTTTTACAGCAGCTTAACCCCGCAAGGTTACTTGGGTCTCGGGAAGAAAGAGTATATTCTCCACGTKCCTGAGGGTGTGCACTATGATGATTTTGTGCCACATGAGCGTATATACCGTAAGAAATCATAGCCGTGTTATCGAAGAGGTGTCCCCAAAACCATGTATGTGGCGGGGGCGCTTTTTTTCTTTTCGGGGATGAGAGAGGGGGGATAACTGGAAAAAATACAGCTATATATGCGAGATTCTCTCGGAAATTCGATTTAACTGTAAAACATGTAGGTAAAACGGCCTCTTTTGATCAGATTGGGTAAAATGGGTGAAATTAACTACAGGTTTTCCATCTATTCAGCGTTTGATCAGAAAAACTCATGATTTAACTGTAGGAAATCCATCTATTCATCTGGAACACAGGAGAGTTTACGAAACTTTCAGCACTCCATACTCCAACTGCTATATCTACCTCTACTATTAACTCTTCTCCAATTTCTACTTCTACTTCTACCTCAACCTCAACTCCAACTCTCTCACCCTAGCTCCACTCACAACCAGCTTTTCACTCATCCGGTCTTATTCAATAAAGAGTAAGCTTCGCTTACCCCTAGGCCACAAACACATGCATGCTTAGATGTCATACCTCTAGAATAACGTACACGTTCTTAGTTGACAGCATAGTCGTTTTTGATCAAATTCGTTTAAAGGCCTGTTTCAACCTTTGCTGGTCTGGGTAATAGAAGGCATAGCAAGATAAACACTATCGAAAAGGAAGAGAGAGGTGTTGGGTATGCTAGGATGGGCTATGACGTTTCTTGTAATTGCGCTAGTTGCAGGTGTTTTTGGATTCTTTGGGATTGTCTCAACAGCAGTAGGTATCGCCAAAATTTTGTTCTTCGTCTTCCTTATTATGTTCGTAGTATCGCTGATTTTCGGAAGACGTCAACGTTTCTAGCGAGCATGTAACCTGAGCAACGAACACAAGGTAACACGGATACACCCTATAAAACCCATTGACGAGGAGGAATTACCATGAGTACGACGTATACCAGAGTAAGTGTGACATCCAGTCTTGAGGATACGCAGAACAAGGTACAACAACTGCATAACGAAGGCTTTAAAAAGGATCATATTTATGTTCTGACACACAGTGCTGAAGGTACTAATTACGTCGCGGAGTATGCGGGTGCAGAGCAGATTTCGATGGCCGAAGAAGGATTGTTCACGTCGATCGCCAATCTGTTCCGATCACGTGGCGAGGAGCTGAGAGCGAAGATCCTGGCGCTCGGCGTGCCAGAAGCGGAGACGGACAGACTCATAACTGAGCTGGAGTGGGGGAAAATTCTCGTATTAGCCACGCCTCATATGAGTGAGGAAGATACCTTGATGATGTATCAGGGCGAAGCATTTCAACGAACGATAATATAAGTGGATTCCTATGAAATAGTCCTATATCGAGAAAAAGCCCTTGTCTCCAATGGAGACAGGGGCTTTTGGGTGCCGGATTCATCGCCTGCTGCTTGTGTTCGATAAGGTTGGGAGCATCTTTAAATCCTTGACCATGGATGAATTGCAAATCGGACATACAGGACTATCCGCGAATGAAAAGTTATCTCTCATCCAGCAAGAGCACTGATCAGTGCTGCAGGTCCAGATGCTGGTTTGTTCCTCCGGTACTGGTTCCAATGATTTTTTTGAAAAGTACAATCGAACTCCTCCTTGTCATAATTGACTCTGACGCGCAAGCAGTTGAAGCAATATGTGATGAAGGACTACAGCTTGACTACATTTTCAGCTTGCGGTCCGCGGTTACCTTGAACAACTTCGAATTGCACACGTTGGCCTTCATCCAAGCTTTTAAAACCTTCTCCTGTAATGGCGCTGAAATGAACGAATACGTCATTGCCGCCTTCCATTTCGATAAATCCAAATCCTTTTTCTGCGTTAAACCATTTTACTGTACCTGTTTCCATGTGTTCATAAACCTCCAAAGATAATTTGTGCCTGCGCTTCTCATTCGCGGAAGTGATTCCTGCCAGAGAGCTTGTTAATCATTAACGCAGCTTTGATAATATATCCATTAATCAGGAAGCTTATTCCACTTTTCTGAAAAAACATCAAAGTTATTTTCAGACAGCGATAAGCTCTTGACGCTACCTTAGGAAGTGCTCTATACTATTCCTAAATTTAACCAAAGCTTTGCGAAAATTTCATAGTTCGTATAACCTCGATAATTTGGTTCGGGGGCTCTACTGGGAACCTAAATCCTAACTACGAACACAATATATGCGTATATTGTGTTTGTGGTTAGGATTTTTTTGGTTCCCTTATTCTATTTGAGGAGGCTGAAGAGATGGGTTCCATCTTGATTCAAAATGCGAAAGCAATTGTAACGGTGGATGCAGATGACCGCGTGTTGGAGAATGCGGATCTGCTGATTGAGAGCAATCAGATTGTACAGATAGGGAAGGGGATATCTCCGAAGGATGCCTCCACGCAAATTATGGATGCGTCCAACATGTTCGTATATCCTGGCCTCATTAATGTTCATCATCACTTGTATCAGACGTTTACACGTAACCTTCCGCAGGTGCAGAAGCTCGAGCTATTCGACTGGCTCCGCTATCTGTATGAGATCTGGAAAGGTCTGACGCCGGACGCTGTTTATCATAGCTCACTAACAGGTATTGCCGACCTCATGAAGAACGGCTGTACGACCGTATTTGACCATCATTATGTGTTTCCTGAGCAACATAGTGGGCATTTCATCGATAAACAGTTCGAAGCTGCTGATCGACTAGGTATACGCTTCGTGGCTTCACGAGGATCGATGACGCTGGGCAAGGATCAGGGCGGATTGCCGCCAATGAGCGTCGTGCAGGACATCCACACGATCCTCGCGGATAGCGAGCGGCTTATTGACCTGTATCACGACGCCAGCGCAGGCTCGATGCGGCAGGTCGTACTCGCGCCTTGCTCGCCGTTCAGTGTGTCCGCAGATATCTTGCTCGAATCTGCGAAGCTGGCTAGAGCCAAAGGCGTGCGCCTCCATACACATCTCGCCGAGACGAAGAATGAGGAAGCCTATACGCTCGAACGATTCGGCATGCGGCCGCTCGCCTATATGGAAAGCTTAGGCTGGGTAGGCTCCGATGTGTGGTATGCGCATGGCATTCATTTCAACGATGATGAAATGAAGCTGCTCGCGCAGACGAAGACCGGCGTCGCCCATTGTCCCATTTCCAATATGAAGCTGTCCTCTGGCATTGCCAGAGTACCGGAGATGCTGGAGATGGGCATTCCAGTTGGTTTGGCTGTCGACGGCAGCGCTTCTAATGATGGCTCGAATCTGCTGGAGGAGCTTCGCATCGCCTACCTGCTGCACAGGCTTCAATCCAGCGCATTTGCGCCAACCGGATATGATCTATTGAAAGTAGCGACGAGGGGCGGAGCTGAGATCCTCGGTAGATCGGACATTGGGTCGCTGGAGGTAGGCAAATCAGCAGACTTGTTCATGGTGCGCGTTGATCAGATAGACGCGGTCGGAACGCATACGGACGCTAAGTCGTGGTTGGGGACAGTAGGCCTCAAACGTGCGGTCGACTACACGGTCGTCAACGGCCGAATCGTCGTGGAGAAAGGTAACCTGACGGGAGCAGACGAGGGAAGGCTGTATGAGGACTGTCAGGCCTCCTACCAACGCTTCATCCAGCAATAAGTAAAAAAAGCTCGCTCCCTTAGCCTAAGAGGCCTTGAGGAGCGAGCTTTCAGTTTTTTAGGCAAGCAGGAGAATAACCAAGAGTTCAAAAAGCACGAGCGTTATAATTTGATTATACTGTGCTGGTGTATAGATCGGCCTGTTATGACCTTGATGGTGGCCATGATGGGGTTCCGTATGCAGATACATGTGATGACCATCTGCATTAATAAGAACACCTTCATGTGTATGCCCATCAATTGTTGTCACCCGAATCTTACGGCCCATGTGTGGATGCAGTGCATGCATGACTGCGTCTCTTTTGTGCTTCATCATGTGCTGCCAGTTGGGCTCAGATTGGTACACCACATGAGGTCCTTGGTGCCCATGATGACCTTGCGGTCCTTGCGGATGCATAGGGTTCGTATACATAAACGCTCACTCCTTCTCGTTCAGCTGCGCACTCGCAGCAGGCTTTCTGCCTAGGTTCATTACTAGACTATTCAGCTCTACGAAAAGGGTGATCGCCTATTCAGAAATTACTTAGTCGCGGTGGATCGTGACGACACGCGTCTCATTGTTAAACGAAACGACGCAACCAAGCTGTTCAGCAATGAAGCGAATAGGGACAAACGTTGAGTTGTCGGACAATGTAGCGGCACTCTCCAGCTCAGGAGCAGCTGAGCCGTTTACAGTTGCGTTTTTGCTATCCAATGTCAAAAGGAGTGTTTTCCCCGTGAGGAAATCAGTAATTGTAACTTGGCGTAGATCACCATTCCAGCCAACCTCAGCACCTAGCTGTTCGGAAACAAAGCGAACCGGGACCATCGTCGTGCCATTGGCATTAATGAATGGTTGAGGCGCGTCGTCTTTAGCCCCTGACCCGTCGGTAACCATATTGATATCTTTTTTCGTTACTTGCAGATCGTTTTTAAGCATTTTATAAAGCGTGGATTGCTTATCTAAAGTAGCAAGCACTCTGAAGATTGCCGTAGCATCTGGTTTAAGTTGAAGTGCACCGGCCGTATCTACCTTGCTAGCCGTAACCGGTTTATTCAGATTCCAAGATTCACTCACATAGGAAATCTTAATCGCGGAAGCGCCATTGTTTGATTCTGTCATTGGCATGTTGATCGCAATGTTCTGCTTACGAATTTGCTTGTCACTATCGATGAAAAGATCTGCTTGAAGCGATGCCTTCGCACTAAACATATCTTTCGTTGGATCAATGGAATCCGCCAATCCCGCTAAGTAATCATGGATCGGGGAGTACACAAAGCCAAGCGTCAGATCTTTATTCGTTAGCAGGCTCAAAGTAATGCTTTTATCTCCAGCTGCGATCTGTTCTTGAATCACAGGAGCAAGTGCATCGTACAATTGGCTAAGCACTTTTTTGAGGCCAGCTTCGTCGGCAAGAACGTTAGCTAGCAGCTTTTGCAGAAGGGAAGCTAATTCCGTGCCGCTAAGCTCTACATGTGCTTTTTGCAACGAAAGCGATTCATTATTGACTTTATCAGTTACCGAAGTAATCGCTAGATTAGCAGGATCCGTGCTATTTGCTAAAATAAGTTCAATGAGTCCTGATTTGATCTCAAGTAATTTATTACCGAATTGTTCTTGGATGGACTTAGGTAAGAAACTTAAGAAAGAAATATTAGCCCCGCCTAAAAGATCAATAACGATCGGCTGTTTCGCACCTTCAATGGTAAGGTTGATCTTCGTACCCTCCATGGCAACATTGAAAGGGATAGTACCTTTACTGTAAATAATCTTCCCTTCAGCAGATAGACGTTGGCTGTCCTGCGTTTTTACTGCGAGCTCAATCTTCACATCCTTCAGGGCTGCAAGTGCGGCTTTTTCCCCCGCGGATAGCTTAGACGTATCGCCTGGGACAAGCTCAAGCTGCAAAGTACCTTTCGACTCGGAAGACTTCACATTCGCGCCATTCTGAACGGCTTTCGCCAGTTCCAAACCTTGTATTGATTGACAACCCGTTAGCGTCAACATCATGATTACCAGCGCTGCCGAAATTAACCAAGTCCATTTTTTTGAATGCATGGGATAATCTACTCCTTTTGTTTTAATAGATTTAACGATAAGTCATCGAATGATTATACGCAAGTAGTATGAGAAGGATGCGCTTTGTGTGTTTAAAATTAACGAGGGGGAATTGCTGTCCTTCTTATGTGATAAAAAGGGATTTTTCTTTGAAACGAAACCTTTTATTCCCAATTTCGTCTACATTTATGTGGGAGGTAAAGCTGATGATGACGATGTTTATTGTTTGTTTTTTTGTAGGTCTCGCACTTACGTTGCTCATCACACTTTTCGGTGTGGACAGCTTTGAGCTGCATGGCGATGCAGGTGGTACACATGGACATGGACACGGGCATAGCAGCCCATCTTGGTTCAATATGTCCTCATTGCTCGCGGGTTTGACGGTGTTCGGAGGCATGGGGTACATCCTTAACAAAGTTGGCATGACAAGCGGTTTACTGATTCTTCTCTTTTCGATTGCTGCCGGGTTAGTGATGGCGTGGCTCTTCTTTCTTTTGTATGCGAAGGTTATTTATAAGCATGATGACAGTATGAAGGAGAGCGATTTTGAGCTAAGTGGTCAGTTGGGGAAGCTTACAGTTCCGATTAGGGGCAAAGGCATGGGTGAAATGGTGTATGTGCTCCAAGGAACCACGCGCTCCATCAGTGTTCGTTCTGAGAATGGCGAGTCCCTGGTGAAAGGGACGAAGGTTGTTATTTTGAACATGAGCAAAGGTGTGGCTACGGTGACGGAATTTAGTGAATTTGAGTAGCCCATTTTTGCTTCAAACAATAAAGAGGAATGACAGGGAGGTAAGGCAGGAATGATGTATTCAGTGCTTATCATGGTTGTTGCCATTGTGGTTGTTGTTTTTATCTTACTAGCATCGATTGTAAAAGCGTATAAAAAAGTACCGCCGAATGAGGCGATGATCGTGTTTGGTTTAGGGGGCAAAAGAGTCGTGCAAGGCGGCGGGACGTTCGTCATCCCCGGTTTTCAGAGCTACAAAACGATCTCGATGATGCTCACGAGTTTTGACGTGAAGCCAGACCAGCCGATGTTTTCACTACAAGGTATTCGTCTCAAAATTGAAGCTGTCGCTCAGATCAAAATCCAAAGTGATCCGATCGCGATCGCAACGGCTTCTGAGCAGTTCCTTGATCATTCGATGGCGGAGCGGGAAGCGATGATCCTGCACTCTGTAGAAGGGCATTTGCGGGGATTAGTCGGGCAATTGACGGTGGAATCGATTCTCAAGAACCCGGATGAGCTCAACAGTAAGATGAGGGAAACGTGTTCCGAGGATTTGGATAAAATGGGACTCAACCTCATTTCCTTCGTGCTGAAACGGGTAGCGGACGATCAAGGATACATCGAGAATTTGGGTGTACCTGAGGTGGAGCGGATTCGCAAAAGCGCGAGCATTGCCAAAGCGGAAGTCGAGCGGGATATTCAAATCCGGCAGGCGGATACGGAGAAGGAGTCGGCCATTCGCAAGGCGGAAGCCCATCAACTGACGATTGAAGCGGAGAGCGCGGCGTCGGCGAAGGAAGCCCAGTACCGCAAGGAGCTCAGCATGAAGGAAGCAGAGTTCAAGCAGGAGACGACGAGTCGTCAGGCGGAAGCGGATTTGGCTTATGAATTGAAGCAAAAGCAAATTCAACAGCAACTCGTGACGGAGCAGGTACGGATCCGTCAGATGGAAGCGGAGGCGAACAAAACCGTTCGCCAGATCGAGGTCGAGCTGAAGCAGAAGGAGCTCGAGGCTTCTGTTATTAAACCAGCCGAAGCGGAGAAGCTGGCGGCAATCATGCGCGCCGAGGTGAGCAAGCAGCGGCAAATCCTTGAGGCTGAGGCGGATGCGGAGTCGACGAGAAAGCGCGGCGAAGCCACGGCGGAGGCGGAGCTCGCCAAAGGGAAGGCGAACGCGGAGGTTGTGCGCCTAGCAGGGCTTGCGGAAGCAGAGGCGCTAGAGAAGAAAGCCGAGGCCTACAAGCAGTACACGCAGGCGGCGGTGACGGTGGAAATTCTCCGCATCCTGCCGGAGCTGGCGGAGAAAATAGCGGCGCCGCTGAGCAACGTGGATAAGATCACCGTGATCTCACAGGACGGTTCGACATCTGGCGTCAACCGTATCACCGGCGATATTGCCAAAATGATCGCGCAGGTGCCGGAGATCACCCAGACGCTCACAGGCAAAAGCGTAACCGACTTAGCACGCGCGTTCCTTGGAAATGATGCTGACCCGACGTTGAAGCGGGAAGGGTAGCGAGGGGCTGCGCGGGGGGCGGACCAAACAACAAAGCTACACTCTTAACTGTAGAGTGTGGCTTTTTTCTTTTGCCAGAACAGCGAGCAAGTTAGTCGATTCTATTAGAGATATCAAGCGGGAATTGCCAGATTACGGTACAATAGAGGGGGCGCGAGTCAACTTCGCAGTGAAGAAAGTTTTTGATAGAGGCGGGTGTTGTATGCTGATATATAGGAAATTTCTACGTGATCTTTTACGAAATTATATGATGGGTTCGGGTATTGCTGTGCTTGTTGTAGGCGGGGTCATTATTTCGACAACGCTCACGATATCGGGCGTTGAATTGTTCCGCTTATTAATTATTATGATTTTATCGTTATGCGTAATGATGTTTGCGGAGTTTCTGGTATTTCGGAGGCATATTGGGCCAATTCGCGAAATGATGGGGCAAGAGAAGCCGTCGCTGGAAGCTATTCGTGCAGCCTATTTACAGACGCATCGCTTTCCAGCTTTATCGGTGATGCGGATCATGGGGCCGCACTTTTTGGGGCTGTCGATTCCAGCAATGACCATGGCGAGCTTAGGGATTGCGTGGGGGTGGTTGACACTGCCTGCTTTTTACATTGGGCTGGCGGGCATTGGTGCCATACTGATTGCTAGTATGCATGCGTTGCTTGAGTTTTTTACGACGGCGCAAGCCATTCGGCCCATGCTGATCCATATACGTGAGTTAGGACAGCAGTTTCATGGGGAGGACGTCTCGTTGGATGGACGCGTCATCGTGTCAATTCAGCGCAAGTTTCAGCTGAGTGCGTTTCTCATCGGCACGATGCCGCTATTTCTTTTTAGCTTAGCAACGCAAATTCGGTTGAGCACAAGTGTAGACTCGTCCCAGTTGATCGCTGATTATTGGAAATGGGCGGCAATTATTCTTTTGCTGGGCGTTGGCTTCTCGTCATTGGGAGCACGCCTGCTGGCTAGTGATATTCAACAGCCTATTGAGGATTTACATCGCGTGATGAAGCAAGTGCAGTCAGGTGATCTCAAAGTAAGGGCCTCTGACTTATACTCGGATGAGTTCTCGCGGTTGATTGCGGGCTTTAACCATATGGTGAAGGGCCTCGATGCCCGTGAAAAAATGAACAATCAGCTCCTGCAAAGCTATTACGCTACACTTGCGGCAGCTCTCGATGCGCGAGATGCGTACACGGCAGGGCATTCAACGCGCGTCGCCAAGTACTCTTTGTTAATTGGACAAGCGGTTAACCTGAGCGAACAGGAGCTTGACTGGTTGTACAAAACAGCGCTGCTGCACGATATCGGCAAAATCGGCGTGCGCGATGCGGTGTTGTTAAAGGATGGCCGACTAACCGACGAGGAATTCGAGCAAATCAAGCGTCACCCGGATCTGGGTGAATCGATTTTGAAACAGATTGAGCCAGCTGAGGCGATGGCTCCTTTGCTTCCAGGCGTGCGCTCACACCACGAGCGCTACGACGGCGCTGGATATCCGGATGGCCTGAAGGGCCAGGATATCCCGGTGTTCGGCCGCATCATTGCGGTGGCCGATGCGTTCGATGCGATGACGTCCGATCGTCCGTATCGGAAGGGCATGCCTGCCCGGAAGGCGATGGCCATTCTCGCGGACGGGAAGGGGAGCCAGTGGGATCCCCGTTTTGTTCAGGGCTTTATGGATGCGTACAAGGCTTAGTTGCTGAGAGTGGTAGTCAGGAGGCTGCAATGGGTTTAGGTAGCTGAGTGGCTTGTGGAGACAACTAAATGGAAAACATACAGCTAATTCAGCCATATTTCATGGAATCAGACGAATAGATGGAAAAAGTACAGCTAAAATGGCCGGGATTGGTGATAATGCCGATTTGGGCGTGAATTACCTACAGGAAATCCAGCTATTCACGCGTGTGGGTGAAAATCAGCAAAATTAGCTACATAAAATCCAGTTAAATTTGTTGAAGTGCGTCGGGAGCGGTGGGGGAGCGTAGGCGTGGAGGTTGAGGTAGAAGTGGAAGTAGAAGTAGAAGAGAAGAGAAGAGAAGAGAAGAGAAGAGAAGAGAAGAGAAGAGAAGAGAAGAGAAGAGAAGAGAAGAGAAGAGAAGAGAAGAGTAGAGAAGAGAAGAGTAGAGTAGAGTAGAGTAGAGTAAGAGTAAGAGTAAGAGTAAGAGTAAGAGTAAGAGTAGAGGTAATGTTGAAGTACGTCGGAGTCGGCAGTGGGAGCTTGTGGCGTAGAGAGCAGTTGAAGTAGCTGTTGCTGTTGAAGTTGCATTTGAGGCTGCAGTCGCAGCCCAGCCCAAACCACATAAAACCCGCTCGGTCCAAATTGGACCAGCGGGTTTTATGATCTAGCGGGTTTTCACTTGTGCTTCCACTTCCACGGGCCGAGACTCTGTCTCAGTGGACAGGTAGCGCCCGACCTTGTCGATCCACTCCTGAACGTAGTGATCTGTGGCCCATTGCGCCATGACGAGCTGTTCACCAGGCTCCAGATCTAAGGTAAGCTGGGGAATGCTGCCAGGTGCTTGCCCATAGGAGTAGAATTTGAGTGTATCTCCCTCGAAGATGACAAGCATGTCGTCCAAGGGGGAGGTTAGCGCATCCGTAGCTTTCGGCCACGAGGACTTGATATTGGTCCAAGAACAACAGATCTCGTCGTGATTAACGACTTTGTCCGGCAATGGGCGTGGGAAATCACGCAGTACGTAAGAATCAGGTCTGGATAAACTAGCTTTCGGCGTTTCAGCAACTTTGCCAACCCACTGTCCTGCCTCACGCTGCACGGTCCAACTCTGTCCCGATACCTCGCTCATCGCATTGTCTGCCATGCTCGACATCCTCGCAAGATCCGTACTCGTATTTGTGCCAAAGACATCCATTAAGGACACGTGGTTCTTGTCCACTGGCTTTTTGTAGAATTGCAAAGTACGTGCTTCCTTCAATTGTGGGAGCGTGCGCACCCAGATGCGATCCGCATGATAGGGCGCATTGCCATTCCAAGTGGCCTCCGACTCGGCAATGGAGAGGTACTGGTTGCCAGCAAACAACAGTGTTTCTACGCGATTAAATTCTTGATCCTCTGGCTCTGTGAAGCGTTCTGTCTTGATGGGCTGATCAGCCAAATGAGCAGATAAATAGTGAGACTCACCTTTGTTCGTCAAATGTGTGAGGGAGTCGATTTTCCAGAAATTTTGCTTATAGGGCATCAAAATACCAGTGCCTTCGGAGGTTTTCTGTAATTGCCCGCGAACGGGCGCTATGAGCATCGTCCGATAGGTGCTGTAACGAAGCGGCGACAGCACGCGCCCTTGGCCACCGCTAGTGGCAGCGTCATGCTCTGTCCGTAATCCAATCAGCAAGGCTGTGTTGATGGGAGCAGGCGGGGGCGTGGAGACGGTGACTGCCGCCGGCATCATTTTCCCTTCGAGAGCAGCAGCCTCACTTTGTGTATGCATGGTATGCCATGGGAAAAGAAGTACAACAGCCATGACTGTACCTAAACCAGCAACGCAGAGAAGAGGTTTTACCTTGGACTTATTGCGCTCCTTCTTTTGAATCGTTTGCTCAATGTCCTGCTGAAGTTTGGAGGTGAACCCCTTCTGTACGAGGGGGGCATCTTCCAATTGCTTCTKGAAGTCATCCGGCTCAGGAGTGTTCAAGCGCTTCACGCTCCTTCAGACTAAGAACCTTAAGTCTGGCGTGGTGAAGTCTGGATTTAACGGTCCCTTCCGAAATATCCAGAATAGCTGCCATTTCCTTGGTTGTCATCTGATAATGTGCGTGAAGAATTAAAATTTCTCTATATTTTGCGGATAAAGACATGACCTTCTGCCAAATTTCACTTGCATATAAATTCTCAACCGCTTCGGTTTCAGCCGAGCTTGCGGTACCTCCCGATTGCACGAATCCAACCAGAGTCACCTTGCGCCAAAATGCTTTGCGCATATAATCATAAGCCGTATTGCGGGTTATCGTAAGCAACCAGGTTTTAACCGCAGCTTCACCACGGAAAGTCGTCAGATTGCGATATACTTTTAAGAAAGCATCCTGTGCAATATCGTCAGCTGCATCTTTATTACGACAAATACTGAAGGCATAATTCCACACATCATTCCCGTAGGTTTCCATTAAATTACGAAGGATCACCTTCTGATCTGTTGTTTCTGCAATGTACTTCAAATAATCAAATACATGGACACCCGTCGTTTCCAATTCTCTCACCTCTCCTATATAGACGCATCTATTCCCGAAAAGTTCACCATTGGAAATAAAAACTTTACTTATATCTTTCGTAAGCCCCTGCTCCTTTGTGCCTCATCAGAGCGTATTCTTTATTGAAACGTTTCATGCCCAATAGCTAGCGCGTGATCGGCAGGAAATTGTACCTAGAAAAGAGAACAATAAGGATAGAAACTGGAACGTATGCGTTCTTGCTTGACAACGAAGCGCTTTAGCACGCAATATGAAGGAAGGACTAGATCCTTCGGAGAGGAAGAGCAGCATGAATTTCGTTGAGCATATAGCAGATCATTTGCGATCCGGGCTAATTAGCAATTATCCGCAGCCGATTGCCCTGAACCTAGGTTTAGTGTACACCGTGAAGCTAGAAGACAAGAAGACGAATTTAATTTGGCTTCCTTATGAATATACAGGTTTAGCTTACATCGATATGGGCCTGCAGGTGAATGTTTGCCCGTACTACCGGGGTACAATTATCGAGGAAATTGAGCTTTCCCGAGGGACGGATCTCTACAAG
Source organism: Paenibacillus sp. 01T442 (assembly GCF_056398345.1). Classification (NCBI taxonomy): domain Bacteria; kingdom Bacillati; phylum Bacillota; class Bacilli; order Caryophanales; family Paenibacillaceae; genus Paenibacillus; species Paenibacillus sp. 01T442. The sequence goes on along the minus strand of NZ_JBFTPF010000002.1, from coordinate 155,689 downwards.
CCACAGACGGAAGAAGCGTTCACAAAGGCTCTCTATACAAAGGGGTACGAGCTGCACCAACTGCTGCAGGAAGAGCCCTATAGTCATTTACAGGGGAGTGCACCTGATTACCTAGCTAAAATGATGTACATTGTCGACTGGATGCGTTATTACAATTCTGCTAAAGCGGTAGTAGGGGCGCAAAAGCAAGTATAATCATGTTCACGATAGCGGATCTTGCTTTCTACCTAGTAGAGGGCAGGGTCTTTTTGGTCTTATATATGGCTATAGACCCAGTTAAGGAGGGCTTGTCCTGCCTCAATGAATGGGCTTTTTAGCATGTTCTCAAAGACTAGTAGAAGGCTTATCCTAGAGAATGGTAGAAGTTGGTGCCGAAAATTAGGATAGAAGCGGAGAAATTGGCGATGATACGATGGAATAAATGGGTGACAATTGCGACGATCGGTTGCCTATTATCAATAGGTGGTCTGCAAGGTAGAAGTGAGGCAGCGGGGTTTAAGGATATTGGGGGACATTGGGCGGAGCAGACGATTGATCAAATGGTACAGCAGGGTTTACTGGATGGTTTTCCAGATGGAACCTTCCGACCGGATGAGACCGTTACTGCAGACCAATTTGTGAAAATTGTACTGCTAGCCTTCACAGATAAGTTCCCGAATGGGGAACGGAAGTGGAAGACAAGCTTCTTGCAAACGCTGAGCGCAGGTAATCAAAATATTTTAGGGCAGGACTACCGGGATTTCACATTTAAGCCGAATACGGTCGGTTACTGGGCTAAGCCATATTTGGATTTGGCAAGTGATCTTCATTTTATAAGCAAAGGACAATTCACTGATTATAAAGCTTCATTGAAGCGAGAAGATGTCGCGGAGATTTTGTACTATTTATTGAAGGAAACGGAGTACTTGGAGGACGAGACATATAGTCTTGCGGCAGCATCCCATTTCGGAGATTTACAGAGCGCAACGAGCAGGCAGCAGAAGTTTATCGGAGAGTCGATGACGAAGGGGATCATGGAAGGGTATCCGAATGGTTACTTCGGAGTAGGTAAATATGTGACACGTGCCGAAGCGTTGCAAATTATTACGCGTTTGCAGACAAAATCGAAGCGCGTCAGCGTGAAAAATGATAACGAAGCTTTTATCAAAGTCGTGCCAACCAAGGATGGCAGCTACAAGAAGCTCGTTTTCCCAGATGAGCGCATGCTGCAAGCCTACGAAGTGATGGAACAGGCGGGCAAGCTGCGCGGGACGAATTATGATCTGGAAGAGACGACGCTGCGTCTATTTCGGAATTCAGAAGCCAAATCGCAATCCCTAAGCGGAGTTACGGCAGAAGCGCGCAACAGCAATGAAGCCTCCCTCTGGTTGGATCCACAGTTTAAGACCTATGGGGTCACAGTACGATTGGAGGACGGGGTGCTTGCTCGTAATACGGAAAGTATCCGCAAGTTTACGGATTTCCTATTCGGGTATGATGCAGACATTTTCAACCGCCAATTTACCGATGCCTGCGCACGTGCCGCAGCGAAAGGTGTTCTTGAAACAACGACAACGCAAATCGGTAACTATTCGGTGGAAACACGACTGGAGTCGGATGGGAAGACGATCGTTTTCTCTATTATCCATTCGTGAATGATGCTGTACATACAAGTTGGCCTATTAGTCCACTAATCATAAACATCTAGCTAACATGTACGTACAAGTGTATAATGTAGGTATTATACGTACATTTTATCGGAAGGTGTTGAGCTCAGATGCTAGAGGAATTGAGACAGCAAGTTTTGGAAGCCAATTTGGATCTGCCCAAATATGGGCTAGTTACGTTTACATGGGGCAATGTCAGCGGAATTGATCGTGAGCAAGGACTCGTCGTGATTAAACCGAGCGGCGTACCTTATGAGGATTTGAAGGCAGAAGACCTCGTTGTCGTGGATCTGCAGGGTAACCCTGTGGAAGGCAAAATGAAGCCATCTTCGGATACGCCAACGCATTTGGCGCTGTATCGTGCTTTCCCGTCGATTGGCGGCATCGTTCACACGCATTCGCCTTGGGCGACAAGCTGGGCGCAGGCTGGCCGCGCGATTCCGGCACTCGGTACGACACATGCCGATTACTTTTACGGCGAAGTGCCGTGCACGCGTCTGATGACTGAGACGGAAATTCAAGGGGCTTACGAGTTGGAGACAGGCCACGTGATCATTGAAACGTTCCGTGAGTTGGATCCCGCGATGGTTCCGAGCGTGTTAGTGAACTGTCATGCACCATTTAGCTGGGGCAAGGACGCGCATAATGCTGTTCACAACGCTGTTGTATTGGAAGAGGTTGCGAAGATTGCATATCGTACGTACAACTTGAACCCTTCCATTCAGTCGATGGACCAAACCCTGCTAGATCGTCATTTCCTAAGAAAGCACGGCGCAAACGCATACTACGGACAAAAATAAGATCTTATTGAGGGCAATCGGCTGAATAGCGAATTGTCCTCTTTTTTGTATACATACATAGGGAGAGGAGTTAGTCGGTTTTGTAGACTAACTCAGGGGTTTCAGCATCGTTTCACCAGAGTTAGTCAGTTTTGTAGACTAATTCTGGGATTTCAGCATCGTTTAACCAGAGTTAGTCGGTTTTGTAGACTAACTCTGGGGTTTCAGCATCGTTTCACCCGAGTTAGTCGGTTTTGTAGACTAACTCGGGCGCGCTAGTGGCAATTGTAGAGGAGTTAGTCGCTCCAGTATCTTTTKGCGGGGAGCATTTCATTTGGTATGATGAAAGTAGACTAGGCAGAAGAGGATGATGACAGATGTTTGCGAAATCGAATTACAGTGGAACCAGAGAAGAACAATATACCTTGCTGATCGAGCAAGTCCACGCATTAATACAGGATGAACCGAATCGTATTGCGAATCTAGCGAATGCATCTGCATTGCTGGGGCAGTTCTTAGAGGACATCAACTGGGTAGGATTCTACTTGGTGGACGAGCAGCTTGAGCGGAAGGAGCTTGTGCTCGGACCTTTTCAGGGATTGCCGGCCTGCGTAAGAATCCCTTTCGGTAAAGGAGTGTGCGGAACGGCAGCTGAGCGCATGGAAACTGTGCTTGTTCCTGATGTCCACGCTTTTCCTGGGCATATCGCTTGTGATGCGGCTTCGCAATCGGAGATTGTGATCCCAATTGTAGTGGGTGCCGAACTTGTCGGTGTGCTGGATATCGACAGCCCGAGCCTCAATCGGTTCGATGACGTCGACCAGCGCTATCTAGAGCTGTTTGTGCAGAAGCTCACCGCTGCGATGTAGCGTAGATGTCCAGTGAGCTCTCGCGGCGATTAGCTGGAAAATAAGTTCCCGCCGTCATTTCGGCGAAGCAACGTCTCCAAAAGAACCGCCAGCTGCTCTACGCAACTGGCGGTTCTTTTAGTCTCATTATGAAGGGTAAGCGTCGGTGCTGATAATAGCCGATAGAAGCTTGCGCATCGATCGCGTGCCGACTTTATCCATGATTTTCTCGATGTGTACTTTGACTGTTTTCTCACTGATAAAGCAATAATCCGCGATTTCTTTGTTGCTATAACCACGCAAAGCGATCAGGCTAATAATTTCGGCTTCACGTGTTGTAAGGACATGTCGAGATGCAAAATGTGTGATAACAGAAGGTAGTTTGGTAGGAAGAAGATTTCTTACAAGATTCTCTTGAACAGGGGGCATGCTTAAACGACCTCAATATCTCAGTAAATGTCTAGCGTATCCTTTATTATAACAGAATTAGCTATCCAATAGCAGGGAAGGGCGTGTCGAATTTCCAAATTTTCATGTAACTTCTGTCGAGTGAAGCTTACGGAGCGCGGATTCCACGGATTCCACGGCCAATTCTAGCCGCCAAGATGGAAATAGTGGGACCAGCATCTCACTAATCCTTGCTTTGAATCACAAGCAATAAGCCTGAGGAAAGCTCAATGAGGCCCTCTGGCTCAAGGAGAATATTACTGATGCCAAGCGACATCCCAATTTCAAGCGTTGCTTGATGTAGGGGATATTGGAAGCCGTGCAGCGTGATCCCCGTGACCTCTAGGCTTAGTGGAAGCAGGGAAGTATGTGTGTACGGACCCTTCCTCACGCGAGTAGGTCGATCGATCACCATGATGAGATTATTGGCATCCATTATTGCACAGGGAATGCCATGTGCAATGCCTTTGCGAAGCAAATGCACATTAGCAAGGGAATGATCGAACCGCGTGCCTAACGCGCCGACGAGCAGAATTTGGCTTGGCTTTTGATCCAGCGCCCAGTTAAAAGCCATCTCCGTATCCGTCAGATCCTTATAAATCGGATCACAGTCTATGAACTCTTTGCTAGAAGCTCGAATAAGGGCAAGCTCCTCAATTGTAACGGAGTCGAAATCCCCCATCGAAATATGAGGGAGGTGGCCGTTTTGAATGAGAAATAGGGCCCCACGATCGGATCCAACCAGAATATCATCCGCGCGAATCTCTTCTAGCGCCCAATCGCCAAGTGTGCCGCCTGTAATTATCATAATGCGTGTCATATAGGAATCCCCCGGGGAAAATTAACCAATGTATTCCCCCTAGTATAGCACAGAAGAGAGAAAAACCGAGAAGCCATAGAGGCCACTCGGTTTTTTTGTGCAGGATTGCATGCTTAGTGAAGCTTAGGTTCTTGCATCTACACGCTTACGCATGGGGTTAAGTTCCGATTGATCGTGATCAATCTCCGCCTCGTCAGCAAAGCCTTGCAGCTCATACGTACTACGACCTAGAACAAGATCGGCAGGGAACTCATCACCTCGTTTAAGGGTAACCTCTTGCCCAGCCTCATTGGCATAAATACCATCGGTTTCGACCGTATCGCCAGTCATGGGATCCATTGATTTGTTTTTCGACATCCAACATGCCTCCTTTCCTGTTGCTTATCCTTACCATTTCCAAGGTGGCAGGAAATTATGAGAAGAATCATGTAGAATGAGAAGGTCATCATAGCTTGTACGCAGAGAGGAATGAAAGGCATGGCTTTATGGGGGACGATCGTGAATGCAGTTGCCATTATTATCGGTGGATTATTAGGCATTGGGCTGCCCCGCATCTCAGAAAGCATAAAAAACACAGTTCTGCAGGGCCTAGGGCTCGCAATTACTGTGTTAGGTATTACAATGGCACTCAAATCAGATCAAATTGTGCTCGTTATCATGAGCATTGTGATTGGCGGTATTCTTGGAGAGCTCATGCGGATAGAAGCGAATCTGACCAAACTTGGCGATTGGCTGCAGACCAAGATAAACAAGCAACCGGCCTCTCATCCAGCAGCGCCAACTAGCATATCGGAAGGCTTCGTTACTTGTACACTTGTCTATTGCATCGGTGCTATGGCGATACTAGGCCCCTTGGATGGCGGGCTGCGGCATAATCATGATATTTTATACACCAAGTCGTTGCTGGATGGGTTCTTATCCATCATCTTCGCATCGACATTGGGGATTGGCGTTGTCTTCTCTGCGGCATCCGTGTTCGTGATGCAAGGAACGATTGCGTTGTTGGCAACCGTGATCGCCATGGCGTTCAGCCAAGCCTCTCTGGATGCCATGATTGTACAAATTACCGCGGTAGGCGGCGTGTTGGTGATAGGTGTAGGAATGAATATTTTGCAAATAAGAAAAATCAACGTGGCCAATATGCTGCCATCACTTGTCATTGCCGCGGTAGCAGTGCCTCTCCAGCAGTTCATAACGGAGTGGCTGCATCGCTAGTTTTTAAATAGCGGAGCCGTTAAATTTGTACCCTACGCCTCGTACAGTAATGATGTAGCGGGGCTCAGCTGGATTAAGCTCAATTTTTTTGCGTAAATTGCTAATATGTACAATGAGTGTGCGTGGATCGCCCATGCTGTCCAAGCTCCAAATGAGTTCAAAGAGGTGTTCGATTTTATAAACACGGTTAGGTGTCTTGGCCATTAAGGAGAGCAAGTCGAATTCTTTGGCTGAAAGGGAGATCGTTTGTCCATTGGCACGTACGATATGGCTCACGAGATCAATTTCTAAACCAGGGAATTTAACCAATTGGGGATCATCCTGATGCTGCTCACGAATGGAGTTGCGGCGAAGAAGTGCTTTGACCCGGGMCACAAGCTGACTTGGGCTGAACGGCTTCGTCATATAATCATCGCCACCCATGCTAAGACCAAGAATGATGTCAATATCCTCACTTTTACATGAAATAAATAGGATTGGCGTATTACTCGTTTTGCGGAGCTGACGACACACCTCTATACCATCAAGTCCTGGCAGCAAAATATCCAGAATAATGAGATCAGGCCTATGTTCTTTAACAATGCCAAACACATCATGTCCGTTATTGGCACTGATTACTTTGTAGCCTTCACGCGCCAAGTAGAGTTGAATTAACTGGACAATTTCTTGCTCGTCATCAACGACTAAAATGGTTTCTCCTGCCATGTTCGAAATCCCCCTCAGTGATGAAACAACTCCTAAAGTAAGAAGGGTGTTTCCCTCTCTCGAATATTACATATATTACCTACATTATAGAACGATTCTCCCGGAAATTTCTATCCATTTATTGACAATAAGCAGCTTCTCATATGCCAAACGGACACATTTAGGTATAAAGTAGGGTAGGGTTATTCAAAATGGGAAGTGAATTGACAGCAATCGCTAATTTTCGACTTTCTTATTGATAAAATTTTAGAAAGTCTTAATTTGATTTTTATATATTCGTGTTAAGCTACCAAAGTCTCTATGTATGGCATAAGAGAGGGCGGCAGAGGTTATGAGCAAAGAAATAGGTTCAGATTTTATCAATCATTCAAAAGTACCAAAAGCGATACTCGCACGTCAAATCATCGAGCAGGCATGGGATTTGTATTGTCAGTTGGATGCGCATGGCAATTTGATTTATGCTTCTAGCCGATTTTACGAAATAATGGGATCTGTGCCTGTTCATATTGAGCAATTTATTGAGGCGGTTGATGTGGAGTTCCGCCTAGACGTGTATAAATTGTTTGTGCATACCTTGCAAACGAAGACTAGCAGCAAACTTGAGTTTCGTGTGAGAGGGGCGGGTGAGGCTAACCTATGGTTGGAATGTACAGCGATCTCTTTGTGTGATGAAAAGGGTGAGTTGATTGAGATTGCATTTGCACTTCAAGATCGTACACAGCACAAAAATCAAGAGAGTCACCTTATTGCGATGGCTTTCCATGACCCACTGACAGGTTTGCCGAATCGTCGATTGTTTAAGGAACATGTGCATCAACTTCTGAAACTGGCTAAACGAACGGATCGTATGTTTGCACTCCTTTATGTAGATATCGATGATTTTAAAATCATTAATGATACGATGGGACATGATGTTGGAGATGCATTTCTGCAGGAATTCGTCGAACGGGTAAAGAGCTGCCTTCGAGAATTTGATATGTTTGCCCGAATGGGGGGAGATGAGTTCACGATTCTATTACCAGCCGTGGACTGCCAGGAGCATGTAGAAGGAATAGCTAGGCGTATTGTAGCGAGTGTCGAGCAAACATGGGAAGTACAGGGGCACAATTTTCGATCAACGGTTAGTATGGGCATTACCATGTATCGTTCCGATCATACGGATGTCACCCAAATGATGAAGGAAGCCGACATCGCCTTATATCAAGTGAAGGGCAAGGGTCGAAATCACTATCGATTTTATAGTCATGGGTAATCTGCTATGACGATGGATACACGCAGGGAAAAGATCGCTCACACATATTTGAAAACCGTTATGGAAGGGTTCTATCCCTTGGATGTAACGGTTTTTTGGCGTATCTCCTTATGTTCCCGGTGTTTTGAAATAAGTTATTCCGGGAACTAAGAGTTTAGTTCGGTGGTGATGGAGTTGGATGAGAAGGTTCTTCTATTCTTTCTCAAGCAAGAAATTTCGTATTGCTACGTAATTGAAATTGACAGCCATGTCTGAGGGATTGCCCTTTGTACTCATCCAGTGTGCCAAAGCGGTAAGCTGCCATTCTATTTTATCTCTTGTCCCCAGGATCCAATCGTCGACATAGCCTGATAGAAGATGCCGTGGAAGGTTCTCCCATATCTGAAGGATACTAGCGGCCTTCACTTCCTCATTCTGTTCGGCCATCGCTTCTTTTAGGTTATGTATCAAATCGAGCAAATCGCAACGTATATTCCCTTGTAGGGTTACATGCTCGCGGTCGATCCGCAGAAACTCATTCCCTTCTGAATGCTGCTCAAGTAATGATTTCAAATGATTCAAGCAGACCCGTAAATAATTTTGTGCTTTCTTCAGTTCGTAATTAGGCCATAAATCATCGTACATTTGTTGCCGCGTTGCATTGGGGAAGAGCAACAAATACAGCAACAGTTGCTTGGCGAACCGTTTGTTCCAGCCGGTAGGAAGCTCAACACCATTCACACAAATCCGGAATGAATGCAGGAATTGAATGTCTAATTCTTGCCCGTTCTGTAAGAGATGTTGTCCCGATTGAATGACTTTATGCAAAGAAATCGTGGTATCTGGCATTGAGTTTTCTGTATCGATCGCGATCGAAGACAAGGTGTCGATATGTTTACAAACCCAATAAGCTGTCCACTTGGGCTGATCTAAGAAAACGAGGTTCGCGGCGCCAGGGATAACCTGGAAGCGTCCTTGTGGAATATAACTGGCACTTATTGCAGAAAGCACAGGCGTATAAACGGGGTCCTGCTCTCCTCCCAAAAGGATGGTTGGCGTATTCAAACTCTTTAAATCAGCGATCGTATCGTTGTCACGGAACAACTGTAAGAGTTTGAGATAGTTCCCTGTATGGACACTTTGATAGGCTTGAGAGATACGTGAGCTTATTTCATTAGATTCATGCTGAACCGTCAATGAAGGCAGGATATGCGTAATAAAACTCGTGCTATCGCTGCTTAGCATAAGCTTTATTCGATCTTCAATCCCTTGTTTTAAATATTCAGATGGAATAAATCCCGGCAAGGAGAGCAAGCTGAGCGATTGTATACGTAAGGGGACTCGTAAAGCTGCTTTAACAGCGAGATTGGCTCCAAGTCCATGGCCGATGAGATGAACGGTGTTTAATCGGTTTTTATCCAAAAAAGCGACAAATTGGTCGCATATATCAGGCCAAGTGATAGGGAGTGGATGTACATGCTCATTCCCGTGGCCTGGCAAGTCATAGGTGATTACGTAATATAAATCATACATATAGGGCGTCAAAGTCTCCCATAATGTGCTATTCAGTCCTAATCCATGAATAAGTATGACAGTTTGCTTCGGTCCTTCTAGTCTGCTAGAAGGGGATTTGGCATCGAAAAAATCATGAATAAGGCGCATGACATACTCCTTAATGTGTCTAAAGTGCTAGCGTGTAATGCTATTGTAATTCCTTATTTAGTAAGATGGAAGTCGAAATACTAGAAAATTTGTAAAATTATGTACAAGGAGGAAGAGTGGGGAATGAGTAAAAAGACGTCATTACGTTGGTTACAGCTTGCGCTTGCCGTTATATTGTTGTTTGGCAGCAGTTTACCAGCGTTCGCGGAGGTTCAGGAAGTCAAAGGTCTGATAGCCCAGGTTGAAAATGAAACGGGCGCAGCGATGCAAGATGGAGAGGTGAATCTCTATGTATACATGCAATATTCTTCAAACGGGGAACAGCAGTATTATACGAACCAGGCATTCACGACCAAGGTTCGTAACGGGGAGTTCTTCATCCCCAATTCGTTTATTTTAAAAGGCAAGCAGTATGAGCTTCAAGTGAGAGGAATATCTTCCGCTGGTGAAGCCATTGTTTACCATTATAGCTTTATTGGTGGAGATATAAGCAACTTGAATTTCGGTAAAGATCAATTAAGAAAACTGACATTCACGCATGATAAGGTAGCAACAGGTAATTTGCTGCTGATGCCTACAGATATTTATGGCAAGACAGATCGGGTATCCTACCCCATGTATACCCGCCAATTTAATGAGCAAGGCCAAGCGACAGCATGGGTAGCTTCCAACGTAGAATTTAAGGCATATGCATCCCTTGTGAAACAAGGCAATGCAGAAACTTATCTGCTAGAGGCAAGCATTCCTGCCGGTTTGCAAAGCGGGCAATCCATAGCTTTCGGCGGTGAGACGGTCAAGGTTACAGCACCGACAAGTTATGATAACTCAGGTGTATCGCTTGGATTGCAAAACATGGGATCATCCTTTCAGGCTCCAGTAGGCTATATTAGCAAAGGTATGATAGGAAGTGTAAATTTCAGTGTAGTAAAAGATAATATGCGATATATTTTTTCAAGAGGTAATATTTCTTTTACAGAAGACATGGCTATTCAACTGGATAACGCATTTCGAGGGACAGTACCCTACTCATACAGCAACGGAAATGGCGGATACGCTACATCAACTTATTACTTAGACAGATATAATAATCAATTGCAATACGTAGATACCTTATCAGCGGGTGCTTTCAGCACGTCTATGCAAGAGAAGGGACTCTGGAATGAGACGTTAGGTACGAACGGAACACCAGTCAGGTCTTCGCTCAACAGCGCAGGGACTGGTATCGATCCAAATGGTGGCGTACAAGCGCTTAATTGGGATGACCCTGTAGTAGAGTATCAGCTTAGCCAGAATGGCACAATCCTGAGAACCATTTCAGGGATGAGACAAATCTCGCAACCTATTCAAATCAATAATATTTCTCAAGGCACTTATCGTCTTAAATTGAATAGGCAGCTGTTTCCTGCCAATGTCGTGTCTTTATCCTTGGATCAGTCCATTCAGATGGGACAAAACAACAGCTCGAAGTCGATTGGTGTTCAACTACCTTCAGGTTATTCAACCAGTAATCTAACTAGAGCAGCAATTCTTGAACTCGATGGCAGTCGTGTGACTGCTAGTAACACGATGTCTGGCGGCAGTCTTGAATTTTATCAAGAGATTAATCCTCAACGGCAATATCGAATAGTGGCCGCATATCTACTTTCGAGTACGACGGGGAGTCCAACTGCCAGTTATCTGGTAGACCAAACTTTCACTGGCCAACAAATGCAGAATTTACAATCGCTGCCGCTGCAAAGTGGACTTGTTCGGACGGTATTCTCTCTGGACGGAACATCGATTACCCGAATGGCAAATGTGGTTTTATCTTTACCACTACCAGCTTTGAATGACCAGTTAGCGTTCTCAGCTCCAGGTGTATTATTAAGTACACCAATTACGTTGGAGGCATCACTTGTTGGTACAGATGGCTCAACGAATGCGTATCATTACAATAAGTCGGTAACGATTCCAGGACAAGAAAACATCGTAAGTTTCGCAGAGTTAGCTAATAGCCTCATTTCAGTGGAATTGAAGAACGGTCAAACTACCGTCCCCTTCGAAATGGTCAGTGTGCTTAAGACCAATTATTCTTACTCGTCTGGATTACCATCCAGCAATACAACAGAAGAGAATAAGCTAACGAAATTGTATACCACGCCAGGAGAATATCGTTTCCAATTTTCTCAGATTAAGAAAGCGGATTATGAAACAGCGTGGCGCTACGTATGGAGTTCTGAACGCAGAGATTACTCACAAGCTACAAGCTTAAGCTTTACTGATGATATTCAAGGCGTTTTTGGCCCGATTCAAACCTATGACTATACGAATCCTGACCGGACGTTACTATACACATCGGCCATCATCAAAGCTGGTGACTTGAGTCTAAATCAAGTGTTCGTCAAGCAAGGCAAGAATTATCAAACGTTTAGCACCGCAATTGAGGGGATTCGTCCATATGATGATGGAGGTTACTCCTACTATAATTCCGTCCCTGGGACGCTTACAGTCAAAGATCAAAGCGGCAATTTTGTGATAAAGTCGGATTCTTCTTATTCGGATTCGGTTTATGCAGAGGTTCCTAACAAAAATGGCAATTATCTGTTAACCTACCAATTATCGATTGGACCTGGACAAGAAATTGTAATTTCTCAGTCTTATGCTGCAGGCGATCCTAACGCTCCTCCTGGCAAGCCGGATCCGAAAGCAACCTTCGCTGGCCAAGGGCTTAAGTTGACTTGGGATGCCGTTCCCGGAGCGTCGTATTACGACATCTATGCGGCAGAGCAAGGTCAATCCTTGGTCAAAATCAAAGGAAATGTTACGGGAGCGTCGTTCACTTACGCAGAGGCCCAACCTGGCAAGATCTATGATCTCAAGGTTGTTGCGGTAAATAGCAAGGGCATCAGCACGGAATCCAACGTTATTCACTTCGCTGTTCCAGCATTTGCTGTGTCACAGCTAGATGTGAAGTCATCCACAGTTCAAAGCTCTGCAGGGCTTCTCAAGATCGGCAGCCAATTGCCCATTGAACTGACCGGATCTATCGGAGAGGGAATTAGCGCAAAAGCGGTGGTTTCTTTCAAGAAAGGTACGGGTACAGAGCTATTCACGGAGGAGGTCGTTCTTACTCCTAGCCAAGGCAAGTATATGGGTACATTCGAGATTAAAGAAGGTGTGACCGAGATTGTTTCGGTAAAAGCTTATTTGACGAGAGATGGAACGAACTCGGATGAGAAGAAAGTAGAGTTGAACAAGAAAGTCGGCGCAACGCTGGCAGGTACTATTAAGCAGCGCGATGCAGCCGTCACAGACAAACCGGATATAGAATTTATCATTGGTGGCCAGTACATGAAGGTAAACGCGGATGCCAACGGCAACTTTACGGCAGCAGGTCTGCCGGGCGGTTCCGTTAAAATTAATGTGAAAGGTACCACCGAGAGCTACTTAGATGTGATTCAGGGAATTACAACCGAGCTTGGTGTCAAACAGACTGGTGTTATTGTTAAATTGCCAGTGGTGCAGAACGTGAAGCTTCGTTTACTCGAACAAGGAACGCAGGTGCCTGTAGCAAAACCGCTGCGCATTTCGATCACAGGTTCTGTCAATAAAGAAGGATATATCGGACAGGACGGTTACTTCGTGACCTATTCTGGCGATTCGGAGCTTAAGCGAATAAAGCCAGGCAGCTACACGATTTCCGTTACGGGTGATAGCTTATATGAAGAAGTGAAAACTACATTTACCGTAGACGAGGCTTCCAATTACATAACGAATCCGGTAACGATCTCAGTTGCCAAAAAAATCAAAGAAATGGCTAATGTTACGTTAAAGCTCTTCATGCCAGAGGGTGCTGAAACGAGTCAGTTGGAATCTTATTATCTGTACAGTTCCGCTGCAACTCAGTCATTCGGTTGGGAGTCAGGTTATCTCTATGGCTACAATCAAGGTATGACTGTATCGGAACGTGTCTATGTGCCGAATCCATTGCTTGTGCTGGAAGGCGCAAATCCAACCGTTACTCAGAAGGTATACGGATATTATGGCACGCTGACACTTCCAGGGATTGCGGCTGCAAATGACTACACACTTAACGTGTCTATAACTGGGCTTCAACCTGTGAACAAGTCCCAAGTCACTGTTGTTACAGGAACTTCGACGCTTGAGGTTGCGCTTCAGCCTTCGGTTGTGTACACCGGTCGAATCGTAGATGAAGCTGGTCGCCCAGTTGTCGGCGCTGATGTATCTGCGTATGCAGGATCTTCTTATGCGTATGCGCGTACGGATGCGGACGGAAACTACAGACTTGATCGATTAGGTGAAGCTAGTCAAATTCAGATCTCGGTGCATGCTGTTGGATTTACGGATAATACGGGAATTCAACAGGTTACTGATCATCAAATTCCGGTGATAACGCTTGAAAATGATCAATTCATACACGGTAAGGTTGTTGATAAAAATAACCAACCGCTGAAATATGTGAGTGTGTATGCAAGCAACAGCAAGAACAGCGGATGGGCAAGAACGGATGCCGATGGTTATTTTAAAATCCGTGGACTGTCTGCAGGAACTTACAATTTCACTGCGTCATTGTACGGTTACCCGAGCTATTCTAATAATCTCGCAACTAGCGCAGATCAACGAACCATCGTTCTACAGTCACAAGGTGGACACTTCTTCGGAGAAGGGAATAGCTTTGCTCCATCTGTGGCTACAGTTATTTTAGGGAAAGAATTTAGTTACAGTTTGAAATATAAAAATAATAGTACAACTCCAGCGGGCAGCACGATATGGCATGTTGAACTGCCGTCTAATGTGAAGTTAGTCAATGGTTCTGTTGAATTGAATGGTAAAATAGTAAATGTAACGGCAACAAACGGCGTACTTCAAGTTCCAGCCGGAGATGTTATTGCAGGGGGAAGCGGTGAAATCAGCTTTAAGGCTCTCGTAGACCAAGCGGATGAAGCTTCGATTCGTACCTCTGTTTACCCAGTCATTAACGGGAACAAAGAAGAACCAACCCAGATCGCTACTTCGAACGTATTGTACGTGACTTTGAATGCACCGGCAGTAACTGGGGATAAAAAGATCAAAGTATACGGGTCGACAAAGCCGGGGTCTACGGTGGAAATTTTTGCAGGCTCCATGAGTCTGGGACGTGTGACAGCAGAAGGTCGCTGGTGGTATGCGGATGTTGTATTGCCAGTAGCCGATGGTGCGGATGAAGCTGAGCTTCGACTGACTGCGCAAGTTGTAGAAAATAATCAAAGCCAATCTTCAGAAGCTGTGAATGTGAAGTATAAGTCCGGTGTACCGGGGATTGATGAAGCTAGAATTACAGCGGGTTGGAACGTAGATGTGAAGTTGAATCCAAAAGTTTCGGTAGCTACATTTGCGGTTACAGAGAAAACACCGATTTCAACCAAAGTTGTATTTAAAGAGGCTGTCGATCAGGCATCCATTTCCTTTATTGGAAGTACGTATCCATTGACCAAAGATAGTCACGGGAAAACCTTTACAGGCGAAGTACCTTATGGATGGAGCTCATACGGAGAGCAAATGCTTACGCTCACTTATGTTAAGAATGGGCTAAGTGTTACTGTGCCTCTGATGGAAGTTATCGTTCTCATCGATCCATCGGGTTATGTGTTCGAAGGTAGTATGGATAACCGCGTGTCTGGTGTGACAGCTGTCGTTCAACAGGAAAATCAAAATCAATGGACTAGCTGGGATGCAGACAATTATGGTCAAATCAATCCGCAAACCACGGATATTGAAGGCCGCTACGGTTGGGATGTCCTACAAGGCAACTGGCGTGTATTGTTTAGCAAAGAAGGCTATGAAGACTATACTTCCCGGATCGTAGTGGTGCCTCCAGCGGAAACGCAGTTGAATGTACCGCTAGTACGTACAACAACACCAGAGATTGCGTCGATCACTCCAGCGAACAATGCGCAGGATGTCAATGTAAGCTCCAATGTGGACATTGTCTTTGATCGTCCAATGGATGAAACAAGTTTGAACGGAGATGTTATTCAGCTTGTGAAAGTCGAGGGAGAGCAAGAGACAGCGATTGATGTTACATTTGAGTACCAGCACATGAAGGGTTATAAAGAAGATCTATCATTGCGAGATGCTCAACTGCTTGATGGCAACAACATGAGTGGTTGGTTTATCGAAGATGATTCCAAGAAACTAAGCAAGAAGCTGACACTGAAACCGAAAACGGCTCTTGCGTCAGGTTCGACATACAAAGTTATCATTAAAGGGAACTTGATTGACTATAGCGGTAGCAACGTACTTGTGGCTGACAAAAGCTATTCGTTTAAGACCGCAACTTCGAAAAGCTCTGGCGGTGGCGGTGGTGGCGTTAACTCTGTTGCTTCAAATGAAGTGGAACTAGATTTCGTTATGTTAACCAAATCCGTGGCTAACAATGAAGTGGTTGTACCGCTGACTGACAAACAAGATACACTTCTCGTCAAAGGGAATGTATGGAACGCCATTCAATCCAAAGGCTACATCGTGAAGCTGCAGCATAAAGATGCTGAGGTTACGATCCCAGCCAAAGCTTTTGCCTTAAAAGACGACGAGACATTAGAGCTGGTCTTGCAACCGAGCAAAGTGACTTATCCTGTCGGTTATACAGCTGCAAGCCAAACGCTTCAAGTTAGCTTGGGCAAAAAGAATAACGGTAAAAAAGAGGAGCTTACAGCTGCTCAGCCATTGATCTTRAGGCTTTCAGCAACGCCTTCGAATGAACCAGAGTTGCTAGGCGCATACGAATTCGTTAATGGTACGCCACATTACCTTGGTAGAGAAATCAATGTATCCTTCTCTGCATCAGGAATATTTGGTTTGGCTAAATTTGAACGCAAATTTATGGATGTGGATAACCACTGGGCAAAACAAGATATTCAATATTTAGTGTCTCACCATATCGTTGATGGTTCCTCGGATACGGAATTTGACCCTGCAGGTACAACAACACGTGGGCAAATTGCCAAATTGTTGGCACAAATGCTGCAATTGAAGAATTCAGATACAGCGTCTTCCTTCGCAGATGTGGCAGCAGATGCTTGGTATGCGGATGCCGTAGCGGCTGTAGAGAAAGCAGGTATCTTCCAAGGAGCAGATGGACAATTCCGTCCTGATGCGGCAATCAGCCGACAAGAGTTCGCTGTTGTGATTTCACGTTTAGTGAAGCAGGCTGATCAGGGGGTTAACAAAACATTCGTGGATCAATCGCAGATTGCGGATTGGGCAATAGCGGGTGTAAACGCGGCTGTGAAGCTGGGTATTATCCAAGGGAATGAAGCAGGTAAGTTCCTGCCGCAAGCTAACGCAACCCGTGCAGAGGCAGCGGCTATGATTCATCGTTTAATCCAAGCTTTAGACAAAGAATAGTAAGAACTGGCGGTAAATAAGCTAGTATGTTTGACCGTTATGGCAGGGTGTAATCACGCTGCAATAACGGTTTTTTGCCGTATCTCCAGTATTTACTCGTAGCGATTTTGGCAGCTTTCTAGGATGATAGAAGGAATCAAAACGAATCGAATAGGGGATGAGACAAGATGAAATCCAAACGTGGATGGCGAAGGCTTGTTGTTGCCCTAGTCGTCGTCGGTGCGATGTGCCAGGTTACTTTCGTGAACAAGAATGAGGTTTTAGCAGGGGCTACGGTAGCTCAGGGGAAGTTCAATATGTCGTACTTATTCAGCGGAGCTCCTAGTACGTATACGTCACAAGTCAATAAGAGCGGGGATACCTTAGACGTGGTGTCGCCGAGTTATTATCACATAAAAGATGATGGTAGTTTAGAAGTAACTGATCTGCAGGCGTCCTTCATAACGGAGATGCACAGGCAAGGGAAGAGAGTTGTCCCGTTTCTAAGTAACGATTTTGACAGAACGATTGGTGGAAAAGCGATCGATGAACGCGAAACACTAGTTAAAGAACTTGTCGCAAGTATCAAAGCTAATCAGCTAGACGGCATCCAGTTGGATATTGAAAATGTAGGCGCGGAATACCGTGATAAGTATACTGATTTCGTTAAAATGTTGCGAGCGGAGCTGCCGAGTACAATGGAGGTTTCGGTTGCTGTCGCCGCAAATCCAACAGGTTCTATGACGAACTGGATTGGTCTGTATGACTATAAAGCATTGGCAGCGGTCAGCGATTATCTGATGGTTATGACCTATGATGAGAGCTATCCTGGTGATCCTACACCGGGACCTGTTGCTAGCTTACCCTTTGTCGAGAAATCCATTCAGTATGCGTTGTCCCAAGCTCCAGCGAATAAAATCGTATTGGGCATGCCATTATATGGCCGGTATTGGAACCAAGATCCCGCATCGAATGGGGCAGGTATAGCTGCTAGGAGTGTTCAAAAATTGGTAGATCAATATCATGGGACTGTCCGTTATGATGCAGCGAGCCAGTCGCCTGTTGCTACCTTCACGATTCAAGCGACGGATGTGAAAGCAACCGTGAACGGCACAGAATTAGCAGCCGGTACTTACACGGTTTGGTTCGATAACGAGCAATCTATGAAAGCAAAGCTGAAGCTAGTAGGGAAATATCAGTTAAAAGGAACAGGCAGCTGGAGCTTAAATCAAGAGGCTGACGATACTTGGAGCTATTATCAGCTGTGGGCGGATGGTTTTTACTTCACGGATGTGCAAAAGCACTGGGCACAGGCTGACGTCCTGAACGCCGCGAATCGCGGCTGGATGCTCGGCACAGCCGCAGACACATTCGCGCCCGACGTGGCGCTCACAAGGGCAGAAGCCGCGACGATTATCGTGCGCGCGCTTGGGTTAGAGAGCGCGGCGGCCGCCAGCGCCGCGTTCAAAGATGTGCCTGCGACCCACTGGGCGTCGCAGTCGATCGGGATCGCGCAGCAGAACGGGCAGATGCAGGGCATCAGCAGCGATCGCTTCGCGCCCGATCAGAGCATGACGCGGGAGCAGATGAGTGTGCTGCTCTCCCGCGCCTTAAAGCTGGCCACGCCTGCTAGCGGCGTGGCGAAGACGTTCACGGACGTGCCAGCGAGCAGCTGGTCGGCAGAGGCCATTGCTGCGATGAGCAGCAGGGGCCTTGTCGACGGCTTCGAGGGCGGCACGCTCCGCCCGCTCGCGTCCTTGACGCGAGCGCAGATGGCTGCGCTGTTAAGCCGCGCGCAGCCGCTGCTCACGCAGTAGGCAGAAGAGGGTCCCAAGCCATGTGTGTGGCTGGGGACCCTTTTTGTGCGATATTGTATGATATTGTGTGATATTTTGTGATAGTTATCTGTTCAAGATGTGTTCGTGGTGTGAATACAACTGCGATGGAGCTTGCAAAAGTGCGAAAGTGCAACCTTTTTGTCCGAATCAGCCTCTGGATACAGAAATAATTGCAAAAAAGCAACGATTTCTGCCTCCGCCCGCCATTTTTGTAGCTTTAGGCGCTAAAGGATGCCTATTTGCACTTATTCCTCTTGTTGAGCTTTTTACGCCGAAAATAAGTGTATGATTGCGACTTTACCAGTACGCCTACCCGAGCTACGCTGCTTAGCTCCTTTCCAATTCCTTACGTTGGTTTAGCCTGCTGCTGAGTAACGAACACCAAATGCGGCGGCTTGTTCTCAGCAGCAGCTGTCGGCTTCGTAGGGATATCGCCAATCACATCTTCTGTCCCTGTATACACGAACGTCGTTTGTCCCTTCGGACCTGGTTTATTCGTCACGAATTGACGAATATTCTTGATGCGGGTTTCGGCAGTCGTGACGCGATTGCTGCCGATTTGAAAAAGCGATGAAGCCGCGACTCCGAGAATACGTATGTTACGAACCGTTATATAGCTCCCTAAGTTATCCACACACATTGTGAAAGGTTCGGGAGGCTGCGGGATAGGGAAAGGCCGTTGGAAGAAAGGGTAAGCTGCGAAGCTGCCCTCATTCCCATAATAAATAGGTACTTCACGCTGTACAGCAAAAACGCGGTTCTGCAGAGCTGTATAAACATTATCCCCTGCATGCATCGTGCTTGATGAAACTATGCTATTGAGATAAATGTTGCCAACAATTGATAGTCGAGCCATCGATTAACCCTCCGGAGAAAGTGGAATGAAAGGAGCGATGATGACCGATTCCGGTGGCGTGTCAAACATCGAGGACAAGGAAATGACCTCTGTATCTCCAATCAGGAAAATGGACGAACTGGATACCCCGACGATACGGACATCGCCAACACAGATTTGTTTGTTTTCTACATGTAAATTAAACATCTTTAGCCCTTCTCTCCCTTAAGATAAGTGAACTAAGTGCAAGTACTTATTTCGGCAGACTGGATATGTAAGTCTCAATCGCGGAAAGGATGTCTTGCTTTGTTTTGTCCATAATGTTATTGGTTACAGCCTCCAAAGGTTCTTTGAATCCAACGCCGCGGTATTGATTCACATAATGCTGGATACGCGTATCCAGTTGCTTGCGAATATCTTCGATGATCAAATCTTTGTAATCCTCATCGAGTGGATGCTGATATTTATGTTCAAGGTTGTTAATATCGCCCTGCACGCCAAATTGCAAATACTGTTCAATGCCGCTAGCAACATCCGCTTGAATGTCTTTTCCTTGCTTGGCAGCTTCTCTGCGCACGGCATCTTGACCCGCGCCGATCCCGCCACTTGGTCCTGTCCCCTGATATTGTCCGCCCTGATAAAAAGGATTCATATCCATGGGAGCCATGCCGCCGTTACTTTCTTTGTTCAAGGAATTACCGTTCACACTGAGATCCTCAATTTGATCTATGGCGCTGGGACTGATTCCGATCGTTAGCGTCCCGTCTAGCTTCTCAACCTTAAGCTGATCAAAATTATATTCTATTTTATCAATGTGAATGCGCTTCTCGTCCTTCATGGCTTTCAGATCCGCCTGCAGCTTGTTTACGGTTTGCTCTAATTTATCGATGCGCTGTTTCTGCATGTCGAGACAGGCGGTGATCTGCTGGGCCCATTGCTGCCACGTGATCGCATTATTCATTCGAACGTGCACCTCCTTCCGGATGACTCCGATATTCAAAGGACTGCCTGGCTAATCTTGAAGCGCCATGTATAAGGTTTGGATAGCGTTATTTCGGTGCCGGCAAAGGAACAAGGGCTACAGGATTAACCGCACTTGTTCCAAGCTCCGGAGCAGGCTCTACGAAACCGCCTGTATTGTATAGATTAGATAAGGAGCGAATCGATCCCGCTGTGCCAATTTGGAGGACGGATGAGTTGGCGACAGAGTTTACTTTTAGCTGCTGAATCATAATGGTTTGATGGATGGTCCAGTTCATATTCGTAGAACACCTCGCTCTAGGCTGACAATTGTCAGAGGATATTGCCGCTCGCGTTCGCATCAATAAAGTCCGAATCATTGGTGACCGTCGTACTGTAAGTATTATAGACACGCGGGAAATCCCCGGTATTAAATGAACCGGCTCCGGCGAAAGTCTTGGAGGAGCTTGTAGGTGAAATAATAAAGGAATCGCCGAAATGAACGACAGAACTGGAGCCGACACTAATAATTTTCACATTCCCGACGATAGCTGGCATAATCCGATCCCCCTTGCGTTATCACACCTACAGTATATGAGGTATCCGCCTAGAGGTGCTCTGAATTTTCGGGAAATAGTAGGACGTATATGTTTCACACATTACATGAGCTATATTTTTAGATAAACGCACTCGTCCTAAGTGGGACGGCGTAGCCGTTTATTGTAAGGGTGTCACATCGGAACTTAGGCACATATACTGTTAGCAAAATGAGGTGATAGGCTTGAGCGGATTTAATCGCCATCCTTGGCTGAAGTGGGAACAGGTCGAGAAGTTTCTTGGACAAAAGCTGCCTTTCGCCGAACAAGGGCAGACCTTTCTAGATAATATGACGTGGGCTGAAGGATATGTACAGGACATGCTGAAAAAAGCGATGCCAGGCATGGATACCAGCATTTCATCCTCTGGAACCATTGGTACAGAAATTTTTGAGACGCATGAGCACGTCATTGTTAAGGTGAAAATTGCAAAGGAAGAAGACCCCAGAGCGCTCCAAGTGTTCGTCAAATCAAATCAAATTAAGCTGACAGGTTTTTCGAATGGTAAGAATCGTATCGTAAAATTGCCTACGCTGGTGCTGCCGAGAACTGCCAATGCCACCTATAAGCAGCGAGTATTGGAGATCAAGATTCGCAAGCGCGGTTTGAAGGAGAGCTATCATGAGGCGTATATCCGGTACTAGTCACCGCGTATTAACCCAAAGACCCCCCTTAGGCCATATGGCTGAGGGGGGTTCTTTGGGTTTGGTAGGGAGGAGCGATTTAGTTGGTGGGGCCATTCGCCTAAACTGATCAACAAGCCGAACAATCCCAACTCACGAGCTCTCCGCCACACGCAACGCAACTCAACAACTCTCAATTAACTCTCCACCACACGCGCCCCGCAAACCTCCTATCAGCTCCCCGCCACAAGTAGCACGTTCACCTCCCGCGCCACTCCCCCTCCACAAATTAGATGGATTTCCTGTAGTTATTTCCGCAGAAAACTAGCCGGAAATGAAAACATGGATTATATGTAGCTAATTTCAGCGTTTCCCCACCTTTTCGCCCAAATAGCCAATATTAACGGGAGGAAATCCAGTTATTTTGTTTTATCACACAAAAAGAGCCGAAATAGATGGAGGTTTTCCATCTAATCCGACTCTAATCCATTACTAAGTTAAGCGGTGAAACACTTGTCTGCCTAAATCACCTTAACCGACTACAGCACGCGACGTGCTGTCATATAACGGGAAGACCAAGTACCGCTGTTCAGATCGGTAACGCGGACACCGCCAGCGCCGTAGGTTTGAAGAATTTTATTATTACCTGCATAGATCCCTACGTGGTGAATGACACCCGGCTTACCAGGGATGGAGAAGAACACCAAATCTCCGACACGCAGGTTGCTGCGGGATACATACTTACCAACATGAGATTGCTGTTGAGATGTACGCGGCAGGCTAACACCTACTTTTTTAAATACATATTGTGTGAAGGAAGAGCAGTCAAAGTTACGTGTTTGACCTGCAGTGGCTCCGAATTTGTAAGGTGTTCCTAAATATCTTTTACCAATAGAAATGACTTGGCTGCCTCTGGAAGTTGATGTTGCTGAAGCTGTAAGCGCTGTAGCATTTGCTGCTTCTGTTGACGCACTCGTTGCTGCTTCTGCTTTACCTGGTGTAGCTGCTGCAGCTACGGATAATCCTATAGATACGGACAATGCCGTCACGACTAATTTTTTGTACCAAGTTTTTTGTGGGTTTTTCATAGGGAATGCCTCCTTAGAGTTTTTCGCGACCAAGCCTATTAGATAAGCTCTCGCTGCGTTATCTCAAGTAAACTTATTTCATATGGTTCAATGAGTTTGGCGATGTGGTTGTCCACCTGAGACTCAGTATACCAGATGAAAATTGCCCTATTATTTACCATGCAACCTTTTAAATCGCGCTATAACAGGGGGAAAGCCCAATTCTGAGAGAATGATGAGAATCCCCTTATAATGTTCTTATTGACAGGATTGTGGAAGCGTTACAACGGCCGTGGAGCCTAGTCCTAGACTACTTAGGAGCTCTATGGTTCCTTGATGTTTTTGCACAATATGCTGGGCAATAGCCAGCCCAAGACCTGCTCCTCCTTGCTTACGGTTCCTAGCTTTATCGGACCGATAGAAGCGGTCAAAGACATGAGGGAGATCCTCTTCAGCGATGCCAATACCTTGATCCATGACCTTGAGAATCACATGTTTATCTTGCAAACAAATACGAATATCCACGATCTTTTGACTATATTTTAAAGCGTTGTCTATTAAAATAATAAGCAATTGCCTGATCTGATAGGGATCGCCAGTCATCGGGAGCTCCTTTACATTGTTCTCCGACAGTACCCGAATCTCTCTGGAAGATGTGACGCGGAGGGACGCGGCGGTTTGCTCTACCAGTGGGATAAGATCGAATTCGGTATTCTGCTCACAGTTTGCACGGCTGGTATTCGTGAGTGAGAGCAGATTTTGCGTGAGAAGCTTCAGCTGGGCGGACTCAGACACGATGGCCTCCAGCGCCTCTTCCCGCAATTGATCATTGCTGGAAGCCCATCTCCGCAAGAGACTTGCGTAACTTTCAATTATCGTGAGCGGGGTTCTAAGCTCATGAGACGCATCGGCGAGGAATTGCTCCTGTTTACGAAACATATCTTGCAACCTGTCAATCATGCGATTGAAGGTGTTGCCAAGCATCATCAATTCATCATTGGCTTGGTTGGCAGGCATTGTAATATGGCGGAATGACCCGCTTTCCTCAATGTTTTGCATGGTAGCGATGAGTTGTTTAAGCGGTCGAAACAGCACGTTTGTATAAAAATAACCTCCAATCAGAGCCAATATGAGCGCACCAATGGAAGTCAGGACAAGAATCGAGATCAACATTTCGGAGTATGTGCCTAGCCTTCGCAGGCTGCGTCCTATTTCTAAGAGGGCAACTTGTTTCCCATCTTTAAACACGGGTGTCCGAACGAATAATACGATGCCATCTGCATCGGTTAATAGGGCCTCTGACGCCTTAGTGGAATAGCTTGCTGGGTAACTGGCCAGATTCGTATCGGAATAAATCTCATGTGCGACCTTTGAGTCTGGTGTAATATAGCGGAGCATTTCTTGTGGGATGAGCAGCTCATCCATTTGCATATTGTCTTTCCAGTACTCAGGATGGTTAGGTAGATCCTTCAGCAACAAAGCGCTGGCTTTATCCTTCAAAAGGTCAATCTCACCCTTCGTTGTCACGCGGATAAACATGTAATATACAAAGGTAAAGCTGAAGAATAGGATTACCATCAAACCAATCGATACCCACAACGTAATTTTTAGTCTTAAGCTCATACAGACTCCTGCCCATCGGAGGAGGAGTTGTCTTCGGAATCCGTCTTTTCCGACTTAATCAAATAGCCGATGCCGCGAATCGTTTGAATCAGCTTGGTGGTGAAAGGCTTGTCCACTTTCTGACGTAAATAACGGATATACACATCGACAACATTCGTATCTCCGATAAAATCATAGCCCCACACCTCGGTAATAATTTGCTCACGCGACATCACCTCGTTCTGATGCTGGATCAGGAAACGCAGCAAATCAAACTCCGTTGGCGTCAGCTCAATAGCTGTGCCCTCACGCGAGACAGCCCGGCTCTTCAAATCCATCGTAAGCTCATCGATTTTCAGCAAATGATCCTGTTCGGGCACTTGCTCTTGCAGGCTCTTCTGGCGCAGCAGACTGCGAATGCGGGCTAACAGCTCCACGGTGGCAAAAGGCTTCGTGACATAGTCGTTGGCGCCCTGATCCAACCCGCTGACGCGATCAGGGATGGCATCGCGCGCAGTCAGCAGAATGACAGGAAGGGAAGCATTAACCTGTCTAAGGCGCCTTAGAACCTCAAGTCCGTTGAGCTCTGGGAGCATAACGTCAAGAAGGATGAGATCCCATCCTTCTTCGCTCAAAGCAGCTTGAAGTCCAGATCGCCCATCCCCACAAATAAGTACCTCATAGCCTTCATGCTCAAGCTCTAACTGCAGCACACGGGCAATACGTTCTTCATCTTCAATTAGCAAAATGCGGCTCATAGCGGCTCGTATTCACTCCCAAAGCCACTGGATACAGGCAGCGGCATTTATTTGTATGGATTCGGCGTCCAGAAAATCTCTTCGCATTTGATAAAAGATTGTAGAAACTCCGGTTCAACTGGAATCTGCGTACGGTAAGCAAGCAGTGCCTGCCACTTGCAATAGGCCTGGGCCAGTGTCAGTGGTCGGCGGATCGGCGGCGGCCAAGGTACGTTCAAAGGAACGCGATGCCCCTCTACAAGGTGAGCTTCGAAAGGAAGCTCCGGTGTGATGCCGCGTGGCCATGGCCACTGAGATTCCGCACCGCTATGAATCAAATAGGTATAGAGCGCACCCGTATACCCAGTTTGCAGGATGGCTTCCATGACGAAAGCATGAGCCGCTGCGTGGTCGAGGTGGGTATCGGCAGCATCGGTGACATAAATCTCATGAGGCTGCAGCATCGTGATCAATGCCTTCGTATCACCGAGGGCGCAAGCTTTCCGATACGGTGCGGGGCAGCCGTAATACATCGAGTGAAAATCAGGCACGAGCCCGCCGTAAGTTGCCTGTCGCTGCGTAAAACGCTGCTGAAAGGGCGGCATCGCACCCGTAGTAGCATATACGCGGCCCAGCCCGGCATCTGGATAGCCGAGGAACGTCAGATCCTGTGGGCGAAGCCCGATCATCGCCGCGGCTGTCAGAGCCTCTTGCTGGCGTATACGCGCCAGCTCTAAGTAATGCGCTGGCCCTAGCTCCTCTGGCGGCTTGCCGAATAAGAGGGTAGCCGCTTCCGGGTAACCATCGCCATTCGTGAAGAACACGACATGAACTCTCTTGCCGCAGGCAATGGCGTCCATGATCGTGCCCGCTGTCCCGAGTATTTCATCATCGGGATGTGGAGCAAATATAAGCAGATCAACCGGGTGTATCTTCAAACGCAATTCCTCCCCATACATTAATCAATGTGATTAATGTATGGGGGCAGAAGTGGATGCGTGAACCCGACCTACTTCCAGCCAGGGAATAAAGGTTTTGTAGGTTCTGGAAGACGGAATCCGCCGATAAAGGCGCATCCGATTCCCCAAGCTAAGATCATCCAGATGAGAAAGACAAACGCTTGTTTACGGTTTCCTTTTCCTTGTTTCGTCCAATAGGACATTTGCTGAATAGCAATGAGGATGGATGGAATCGTAAGAGCGGTCAATTTAATCCACATTATTGACTWATCTCATCCTCTCTTAAGTAATAAGGAGCGCCCTGAACACCAATTTGATTAATATTAGCGGCAACTTTGAATTGAATGTCGACTTCAGGGAAGATCGTTTCCCAATCCTTCTCGATTTTTTTCCACAGCTTTGGATACTTCCGATAGACAGATTGTCCAAGCCCGACATTGTCCGTCTTGTAGGTCGTTTGCAGGGTGTGAAACAGCTCCTGATATATCTTCGTAACTTGCTCTTGGAAAGATGCATTAAGCTGCTCCATAATCGCTGGATCACTTGGATCCAGATTCGAGCGATTATCCATGATACGGCCAGTAGCATTAATATCCACAATAAAATGCGGTTGCTCACCGGAGACTTCCACTCGTTTCTTGACAGTTAACGTAGTGAGCCGGACAGACAATTTATTTTTCTGTTCAGGGAGAGCTACCTCCACGTCGCCGAAAGTTTTTTTGCCTAACAGGCTCGTAAGCGCAACAGCTTGCATGTCGTCCACATAGCCTACCAAAGCGGTTTTATTAAACAAGGCAACACTGTTCAATAAAATTTTATCATCTTTATCCTTGGAGAACGCAGCTGCAATGGGCTCAATACCGGTAGCAGCGGAGGAGGCATAGAAATTGCGAAGCATCGAAGGGACTACCATTTTGCGAACTATGATTTCACGCAAGGCTTCTTCCTTCGTGGCTTCTAAGGGGTACTCCGTCTCGACGAGACTTTTGGCATCGGTATTCCGGGCAATAACAAGATAGGTGCGCAAACGATTTTTGGGATTTCTTGCAATCAAATCTAGCAAGGGTGCCATGTTTTTCCGAGCTAAGGATTCTCCGACCATGAAGATCCTGCGGTGTGAAGGCAACACATCTCTTGAAAGCTTGCGCTCTAGCTTCACGGTCATAGCCTCCATATTGTCGCCATAATCGACGAGCGGCATGTACGTCTTCTGTTGCGTGCCACCACTTGTGGTCAATTGGCCAGCACCAATCGATTTGGGAATTGCAACTTGAACATAGCCACGGTACTTGCCTGTATCCGCCATCAGATCAAATGCGGAAAGCTGAATGATGGCAATGTCATTAATTTCTTTGCGATCCCAGCACCCTGTCAGAAGGACCAGCATCATCGTATACGTCATCAGTTGACTCATTCGTCTCATCATTCGTGCCTCTTGGTATCTGCCTCTGGCGGAGTAGCAGCCAGATCACGGTCAAGGATCCAATGCGGAGAACGGATTAGAAAGTCCCGCAGTCCTTTTAATCGTAAAGGTCCAATTGGAGATAGGTAGGGAACGCCAACGGAGCGGATTCCCGTTAAATAGATGGCAAGCGTAAACAGCCCTAGCAGGATTCCTACGAAGCCGAGCGTGCCAGCGAGCAAGAGCAGCAGCAAGCGCATGATCCGAATGGAGAAGGTCATGTTATAGCGCGGAATCATGAAGGAAGCGATTCCCGTTACGGAAACGACGATCACCATGGGGGTCGATACGATACCTGCTTGCACAACCGCTTGTCCGATAACGAGAGCGCCGACGATACTGACGGTTTGTCCCATTACGCGTGGTAATCGGAGTATCGCTTCCCGGAGCGCTTCGAAAGTAATCTCCATGATGAGTGCCTCAACCATAGCAGGGAAAGGGGAGGCTTCGCGGGCTCCTGCAACAGCAAGCAGTAAATTCGTCGGCAGCATTTCAGGATGGAAGGTTGTAATGGCTACATAGAGAGAAGGCAATAGCAGAGCCAGAATGATGGACAAAGAGCGAATAAACCGTATGAAGGTTGCACTGGTGAACATCAAGTAGTAGTCTTCGCTGGACTGAAAAGCCGACCAGAATTGAAAAGGAGCAATTAACACGAAAGGCGTATTATTGGTGAATATAGATACTTTCCCTTCTAGGAGAGCGCCTGCTACCACATCGGGCCTTTCTGTGTATTCCATGGTAGGGAAAATACTGAAGGGATGATCCCGAATCATTTCTTCGATATAGCTGCTTTCCAATACAGCATCAATATGAATAGCGGATAGCCGCTTCATGATTTCATCGACAATTTCTTGATCCGCGATGCCGTCCAAATAAATGAGCCGTACTTCCGTTTGGCTGAGCGCGCCGATTTGCCAGGTTTTGATCCGCATTTTGTCTGTTTTCAAACGACGTCGAAGTAAGGCGACATTCGTTTCCAAATGCTCTGTGAAGCCTTCCCTAGGGCCGCGGACACCTGATTCTGTTTCAGGCTGCTCGATATTACGATGTGGCAGGCAGGCCAGATTGGCCAATATCACCTGCATCTCCCCTTGCTCGGCGATCATAACAAAGCCAATGAGCAGACTATCGATCAACGTTTCAAATAAATTGGTTTGTTTAACTTCAGGCGTCAGAAGGTGGGAGGATAGCGTTTCAGTTGTAGGCTGCGCTTCAAATAAGGGTTTGGTTATCTCGCGTTCAATCCGATCTGCGTCAACCAAGCCTGAGATGTAAGCAATAAGGGTAGAACGGATGTGTACAAAGACTAAATCTGGATCATGATCAAGCTGCTGATAGATATCAGCTTGCAGCTGAGCCACATCGATGGCCTCATCAACAGGTGTTTGTTGCATCCGATTCACCCTCCTTAGCTCCCTACGCTGCGTTTTCTAAATACCCMGTTCAGGATGAAAATAACCAATGGGATTATGACGAATAAAGGGAGTTCGATAATCCAAGGAACAATCTTCAGGCCAACAAAAATATGGCTGGCAATGTTTTTGGCGGTGAAGATGGAAATAAACCAAATCAGCAAAGCGACTGGTATAATAACCGCGCGATGATTTTCCGTTTTCCACTGCATGGTGATTGTCGTGCATGCCGCGTAGGCGTACAGAATGATTTTGAACAATCCGCCAGTAACGAAAGTTGTTACGACAAAGGGATCCAAATTGTCGATGAAATCGGCGATTCGGATCAACTGAAAGCTGGTGAGAAGCGGATAAAAAGAACGATAGAACAGATCCGCTCCTAGCGTACTAACGGCAACGAGATCAAGTAAGACAAAAACAGCGCCGACTAGAAGAGAGGAGTACAGCGCGGCCTTGCGAAACTTGCGAGGACTGACAGTCAATTTCCAGAATACGGCGAAGACGATAACTTCACCGAAGGTCGTTGTTAAGCCTAGCGGGAATACCGTTACGCCAATACTTCGCCAGTCCGATGCCACTGGCAGCAGCCACGAGAAGTCAATGACATCCGAGAAGAAAAGCAGAATGAGTTGGACGCAGGTAAACAAAAATACGATGATAATACTGAGTTCAGCTAACCGAGCAATGCGTTCAATTCCAGCATAACAAGCATAAGCAACCAATACGACAAGAAGCAGCATTAAGAATGGAGCTGGTGTACTTGGGAGTAGAAATGTGCTCATCAACTCGCCTAAATCCCTTAGAATGCGCCCCGATTCGTAAATAAAAGCAAAAATATAGAATGAGGTTAACAGGTGGCCTACGTACTTGCCGAAGGTTATTTGAAGCAGGGAAACTAGGGTTTCACCTGGATTGCGTTGATAAATACGAGAAAACATCCATACGATGCCTATCCCAATGGTTGCACTGAGTAGGGCAGCTAACCAAGCGTCCTGCTTAGCACCGCCAGCGAAGCCAAATACAATGGTTGTACCTAGCTGGAATAAAAACAACAGACAGAATGTTTGCCATGTCGAGAGCACTTGAATCACGCAGAACCCCCCTGACGTGCTAATGATCTTACTATTTTCAAATTGGAGAAAAAATATCCTTCCTTGCCTTTAAACACCTGAAGTTATACGGAATAGATAGTGAAATTGTCCATTAGCCTAGTCCACATGACCCGATGCCGACATAAAATAAACCCATAGACGTAATGAAGGAGTAGAACCTATGAGCATATCTCCCAAAAAGAAGGTGCGCATCAAAGTTAAACACAAGGTAGCGATTTTACTCCAAGATCGTGATGCTACTGCGAAAGTTTATGTGGAAATTCTTGGGGATCTGAAATCGCGGGAAGTTATGATGGAAGCTATAAAACGCTTAGAAGATGGGTTAATCTATACGGATGAGAAATGTACGATGTTAATTGATAGTGAATATATCGAGGTGTTTCCGAGAAGGAGTCTCAGTCGAAGAGAAGGGGAGGACTTTATTTTCTTAATCGATCGGGCTTTCGCAGAAAACTATGTCGTTTCGGCAAAAATTATCAAGTAACATTAACATGTGGTGCAAAAACCCCTAATCGTGCAGTCAGGAGTTAATCTTTCCTGAACTGGCGAATAGGGGTTGTTGAGGTTACTTTATTTCTTGCTTGCAGATGGGAATGTTTCTACGGAAGTTAAACGATCGTAGAATTCAGTGAAATTATTTCTTTCAGCTGAGTCAAGTAAGGCCATTGCTGTGCGCGGGTGCTCATCGAGTGCACCTACGATCATGTATGGAATGAGGTAGCCCCAATCCCATTTCTCACGCATTGTGATCATGTGCTTCTCAATGATTTCAAGAACAGGACGCACATCGTAGCGCGCACCCTTGAGGTGGCTGAGCAACAATTCAGTCGTACAGTTACCTGCAGCGCGACCCATACCGTACACGGATGAATCCAAGAAAGTTACGCCTTTGGAAGCTCCTGTGATCGTGTTAGCGAAAGCAAGCTGCATGTTGTTGTGCATATGCAAGCCTAGCTCTTTCTCAGGAAGTAAGCGTTGGAATTTGGATACGAGGTAGTCAATATCTTTGCTGCCCATGCTGCCGTAAGAATCTACGACATAAACAACGTCAACTGCGCTTTTGTTGATTTCTTCAAAGGCTTCCGTTAATTCGTTCTCCATTACGTGGGAAAGCGCCATGATGTTCAGGGAAGTTTCGTAACCCATATCATGGAATTTCTGAACAAGCTCAAGACCTTTATCAACATCCTTGATGTAACAAGCAACGCGAATCAGGTCAAGTAAGCTGTCTTCACGAGGCAAAATGTCCTTCTCATCCACACGTCCGATATCAACAAGAGCGGATAGTTTTGTATCTGTTTTTTTGGTGATAACATCACGCAAGAAGGATTCGTTTAGGAATCTCCAAGGGCCGGATGAGCCGCCTTTTAGTAGCTTTTCTGAGTTTTTGTAACCAATTTCCATATATTCTACGCCGGCAGCGCTCAAGCCGCGATACATATCTTGGACAAACTCCACGCTAAAATCCCAATCGTTAACTAAACCGCCGTCTCGAATCGTACAATCCAAAATCTTGTGTTGATGATGCTTTACCATACTCGCAAATACCCCTTTCGACAGCTCTTGTCGCCTTCTGATTTTGCTATATTATCACTTATGAACAGGTGGCTTGTCAATGCAAGCGTGGGCTTCCGTACAACTTTTCTTAGGTAGGATATGGTAATATGGAAAAGACAAAAGTGATCATGCAAAGGGGGATGCACGGAATGAATCGGAACGAATGGACATTAGCAAGAGAGGTTGCTGTAGGAGCAGCGGTGAAAGCAGGTGAATTGGCCAAGAAACGTTTCGGTGGTCAATTCATCCTTGCGCACAAAGATGAGCGTGGCGATCTTGTGACAGAGGTGGATGTGCAGGCGGATCGTCTTATCGTGGATGACATCCTGAGTGTGTTTCCGACTCATCGCATCTATAGTGAAGAAGCKGGTGAGGGTGGAGCAGCAAGTGATTGGGTGTGGCACGTGGATCCCTTGGATGGGACGAACAATTTCGCACTGGGCATCCCCTTGTACGGTGTTTCCATTTCTTTGAGTTATCAAGGTCGGATTGTACTGGGTGTCGTGCATGATTCGGCTATGGAGCTCACTTACGTGGCTGTTCAAGACGAAGGCGCTTGGCAAGGCAGCAGGAGAATACTGGCGCAGCCAACGGGGATGCTGACGAAATCTACGATTTCGTGGATTCAAGGGCATGCTGTAACGAAGGAAGATCAGCGAGCATTAGTACTTCGACATTATCTGGAGTATTCGGTCAAAAGAGTGATGCGCGTATGGGCGCCTTCTATTGTGTGGGCGATGCTGGCCAGAGGAGATCTGCACGGGGTTGTTCTGTACAACTCCGAAGGGGAGGATCTCTATGCTGGCTTACTGCTTGCGCAGGAAGCTGGTGTGAAAGTGACGGATTTCGCAGGAAATCCGGTTGCTTTACTCGGTGGCACAGCAGTCGTAGAGGAAGCGGTGACGGACGGAGCAATCTATCTGGTCGCCGCTGTGCCGGCCTACCACGCCGAGCTGCTCCAGCTCGTACAAGAGGCACTGATGACGACGGTGACATAGGTTTTCGAATAGGATAGGAACAATTAGTGAAACCTAATGGCAGACTTTCCATTAAATTCTTTATATTTGAAGAAAGGGTGCTGTTAGATGAAGGACTTTGTTCCTATCTTTTTTGAATTCGGTCAAACGCGAGATGCGTTGCTGGCGTTAGACACATTAGAAGAGCTCGGCTATAAGCCTGAGCTGCTGGAAGGGGAGCGCGCAACGCTGCACATTCATCTAGATGCGCAGGAGATTACCTCGGCCATCGAGATTGCTCAGTCCCACGGTGGACGGCTCGTGGATCGGTCGCAGATGCAGTCCGAGCAGGCCACCTTCGCAATGGCGTATGACCTGGAGGGCTCTATCCGCATTCCGGCACATACCGTGAACGAGGATTGGCCCGACAGCTATGCCGCATCCGCGTTGGTTGCAGATCGTGATGCGGTACCGAGCGATGACGAGGCGGCTTTCGATCCTTCGGCGGATGATTACAATCACTTTAGCGCCGGTATTCGTATTTAGCTGGCGTTGGTGGTTGGGGATGCGAAGCGGGACTGAGCGAGACTGAGCGCGGACCGAGCAGAAAATGAGCGTTAGCTGAGCAGGGACTGAGATAAAAAAGCTCGAGGGTATGATCCTCGTGCTTTTTTGGCCTGGCCACTGTTGTTCTTCTAAGAATAGATGGATTTTCTACAGCTAATTCGGGAGTTTTTCCTCCAAAAACCAGAATAGATGGATTTCCTGCTGTTAAATCAGAGGTTTTCGTCAATATGACCAAATTTAGGGAAATTACATGTATTTTTTCCATCTAAACCTAGTATGGAAGGGAGATTGCCTGAAATAGCTGTACTTTTTCCAGCTAGTTATTTTGTTCTGTTTAACTCAAGGCAGCTCCTCCTTAGACCGAGTAAGCCAATCGACTTTTCCAACTCGACAGAACTGAACCCTACCTCAAACTAACTCACTTAAACTAAAATAAACCTCTTCACCTTTCCCTCAAACTGACCCAGAATAAACGGTAGCTCGCCGCACTCAAACTGGCCCAGCGCAACAGACTAACTCAACGCAACAAACCTCACTGATGCACCAACTAGCTCGTCTCCCCAACCCACCCACAAGCTATCTCATCACCACGTCTCCCGAACGCATGCACAAGCTATCTCATTACAACACCGCTCACCCGCCTCCAGCCTTAGCTCATCACAACGCCCCAGCTTTATACTGGCTCCAATAGTTGCTCCTCCTTTTCCAACATTATTTCATAAGGTGTTGAAAAGAATGTAACCTTTCACACCCTGCATACGTTTGGTGTAATAAGGAAGGTATTTGAAAAAGGAGTGGTTCTCATGGGATGTAGGAGGAAGATCGCCATGACGGTGGTTATGGTCAGTTTGGTCAGCGTACTAGCAGGCTGCAGCGAGAAGATGACCGTAAATGGGGGCTCGAGCAGCTCTGTGCCAACGACGCAACCAACCATGAGTGTCACTTCGTCGCCCTCCCCTGTGCCAACGACACCAATTGCGACGTCTACGCCGCAGGCAACAACTAGCGTTAAGCCTTCTCCAGTTGCCACGCCTCCCAGCTTTTCGACAGCGGCAGATGCGAAGAAAGTGATCGAAGCCCGTGCCCAAGAAGTGATGGCCCTACTAAAGGAGAATGAAATATCGAAGCTTGCAGGGCTCGTACATCCGCAGAAAGGTGTACAGTTCTCACCGTATTCCTATATTCATACAGCGACAGACATTCAAGTACAAGGTACTAATCTTGCGACGCTATGGGCTAGTACGAGTCTCACGCATTGGGGAACTTTCGATGGGTCAGGCGACCCCATTGATCTTACAATGCCAAACTATTGGGCTAAATTTGTGTATAACGCTAACTTTGCCGCCGCACCACAAATTAGCTATAACACGATGATTGGCAAAGGGAATATGATCAACAATGTGTTCAGTGTGTACCCCACTTCTTCCTATATAACAGTTGAATACCATTTCCCTGGCTTTGATCCCCAGTATCAAGGTATGGATTGGACCAGCTTACGACTCGTTTTTGAATATACAGGATCACAGTGGTATGTGGTTGCTGTCGTCCATGATCAGCATACGATGTAGAAGATTCACACGAAATTTCATAAAAGAGATCTAAAACCGAATCGACCCTCGTATAAATAGAGGGATTGTTCGGTTTTTTATGTTAATTGGAAATTGTAACCATTGACAGCCTATGTGAGTTGTCATATATTTATCACAATTAAACCAAGTGAACCAATAGGGATTGGAGATGTTGAGCATGCAAAACAACTTAGTAAGCGCATTTCAAACGAACTGGGTCAGTTTAGTTGTTTCATTAGTAGTGATTGGATTTATTTATTTTTTGGGTAGAAAGAAAGTCAGCTTCGGTAACCGCGTATTTATCGGTTTAGGATTAGGTATCATCGCGGGGGTCATTTTTAATCAAGCAGGTCTGCAATTTAAAAGTGTTAGCACGATCGGAACGATTTACGTCAATCTGATCAAAATGCTTGTTATGCCGCTGGTATTTATTTTAGTTATAAATAGTATTTCGTCGTTGTCCAGCATGGCTCAACTTCGTAAATTGGGTTTTAAAACGATTGGTTGGTTCTTACTTACAACGGGGATCGCGGCTTTGATCGGTCTACTCGTGGCATTGGCGATTGATCCAGGTAATGGGATCGCTCAGGCTGTTCCGAAGGATTTTAAAGCTAAAGAAATTCCGACTTTCTCCCAAGTTATTTTGGATCTGGTACCATCCAATCCAATTAGCGACATGGCGAGTGGTAAGGTTGTACCGGTTCTGATCTTCGCGATTTTCGTAGCTGTGGCGATCGTATCCATAGGCTCCAAAAAACCTGAAGCTGTTGCATCCGTGAAGTCTTTCGTAACTTCTGCAGCTGCGGTTATGCACCAAGTTGTTAAGTATGTTATTCGTTTGACACCTTATGGGGTGTACGCGTTGATCGCGGCTATGGCAGGGAAATATGGTTGGGAAACGTTAGAGCCTCTAGCTAAAATCATCCTAACTTCGTACGTGGCACTTATTATTCACTTCGTATTGGTATTTGGTGGTCTTGTACTGCTGGTGGCAAAAGTGAACCCGATCAAGTTCTTCAAAAAGGCATATCCAACTATCGCTGTTGCCTTCACAACACGTAGCAGCTATGCAACATTGCCTGTGAACTTGGAAGTTATTACGAAACGCCTTCGCGTTTCACCGCGTATCGCAAGCTTCGTGGCACCGCTTGGGGCAACGATGAACTTCAACGGATGCGGCGGGGTTTGGCCGGCGGTTGTAGCGATTTTCGTAGCCAAAGTATACAACCTTCCACTAGGTATTTCTGAGTATCTATTGTTGATTCTAGTAGCTGTCATCTCCTCCATCGGGGTAGCTGGTGTACCAGGTCCTGCATCCATCTCCACAACGGTTGTATTGACTGCACTTGGCTTGCCGCTTGAAGGTATGGGTCTAGTTCTAGGCGTTGAAGCCTTGATCGACATGGGTCGTACAGCTGTTAATGCAACTGGAACAACAGTTACAGCATTACTTGTAGCTGAATCCGAAGGTGAATTCGACCGAGCTGCATTCGATCGTGATGAGGAAGATGAGTTGGAATTAGCAACTGCTTAATCGGTACAAATGAGAAAAGACGAGCGACACCGAAGAGGTGTTTGCTCGCCTTTTTGGTTTTTGTTCTAAAACAGCGGGAATACGAACCGAACCAAGAAATACAGCAGTCCGAAAATGATAATGATATACGCTGCATATTTGATAAAGGTTGATGCGACAAGTCCCTTGTCATATTTTTGCTCAATGCGCTTCTGCTCAATGTCCACGCTTTTCGTCGGTTCCATCGTTTTCAGCTCCCTTGTTTGGTATGGGGTTGACCTCTACCAACTAATACCCGCTTGGGTGGAAGCTGAATCACGGTACTGCTACAAAAAACAACTGACATCGATTTGGTATTACGAATCTTAGATAGTAGTGTTGCATCGCTGCATGCGTACCCGCAAGCAACACTCGACTTCCAAGCAACACTTTTCCGCCAAGCGACTTCCAYATCCTASCTACCCGAGGGGGACAGAGTAGAAATAGATGGAAAATCTACAGTTAAACTAGCCGATTTCAATCRAAATCACCATTTAAATGGAAAAACTCCAGCTAATTTCTCGTCATTCGTCCTTYTMARCGAAGATGTGCAAAATTAGCTGGAGGAAATCCAGTTATTTTAAATAAATGGCGTTTCTTGAGCAAAATAGCTGTAGTTTTTCCAGTTAATGAAGTTCAATTGCGTCGGGGGAGTGGATTTTCTGTGTAAAGGGAGGTATCACTTAGTCCTGCATCGCTGCATGCGTACCCGCCATATAGCCCGTAGAGAATGCTGCGGTGATGTTATACCCACCCGTGTAGCCGTGAATGTCGAGGATTTCTCCGCAGAAATAGAGCCCATTCATGAGCTTGGACTGCATCGTGCTCGGATCCACTTCTTTGAGCTGAATGCCGCCTCCAGTCACGAAAGCTTCCTCCAAAGACAGCGTCCCCTTGACGATAATAGGGAAGGCCTTCATGAGCTTGCACAGCTCCAACCATTTCTGCTTCGGAATGTTGTCATACGTCAGCAGCTCGTCCAGCTCCGATTTCGCGAGCAGAAGCGGAATGAGCCGCTCGGACAGCAGGGACTTGAGCACGTTTTTGATCGCTTTCTTCGCGTCGCTCCTCGCAAGCGCCATGCTCTCGTTGTACACTTCGTCGGCGCTTTGCTCAGGGAACAAATCTACCGTGACGAGCACTTCTTTGCGCTCGGATTTGTTCAGTTCCTTCACGACGAACTGGCTGCAGCGCAGCGCGATCGGCCCTGACAGGCCGAAGTGGGTGAACAGCATATCGCCGCGATGCGCGATAATCGGCTTCCCCTTCGCGTTCAGCACGCTGAGCGTCACGTCGCGCAAGGACAGTCCTTGCAGCTCGCGGCTGCGGATGAAAGGCTCCTTCGAGGTTAACGGAACCTCGGTCGGAAAAAGCGGCGTGATCGTATGCCCGCCCGCCTCAGCCCACGCATAACCGTCTCCCGTGGAGCCGGTATGCGGCACCGAGCATCCGCCGGAGGCGACGATCACAGCGCGGCTGTTCAGCGTCTCTCCGCCTTGTAGCTGAATGCCGCTCACGCGGTCGTCCGCGTACAACACCTTTTTGACCGGACTGTTGGTCCGGATCTCCACACCTTGGCGCCGCACTTGGCCGATCAACGCGTCGACGACGGTTTTGGCCTTGTCACTGATGGGAAACATCCGACCATTGTCCTCTTCCTTGAGATGGATGCCGAGATTTTCAAAGAAAGCAATAATATCCTTATTCCCAAAATGGGTGAATGCACTATAAAGGAAACGCCCGTTGCCGGGGATGTGCTTGATCAATTCATCCATGTCTTTGTTGTTCGTCACGTTACATCTGCCGCCGCCAGATATGCCGAGTTTGCGCCCTAGCTTATCTCCTTTATCGACGAGCAGCACCTTCGCGCCGTTCCTGCTTGCAGCAATACTAGCCATGAGGCCAGCAGAACCGCCGCCAATTACGATTACATCATATGTCATTCCATAAAGCCCCTGCCTCGCGTATTTTCTCATATCATAGCATGTAAAGAGCTAGATATTCAAAAGATACACACAGTACGTGGATAACTTGTTGATAAAATGGCTGTTTTCGTGGATAACCGACCTAACGTCTGTGGACAAACATAGGTGAAATGTGGATAACATGCATTTTTTCCTAATTTCATCCACAAACGATCTTCTATGCAAATCCTTTAGGTGAAACTATCAACATCCTTCTTATGTCCATCGCTAAAATGATATTGATCGATCTGAAGATCCAGCCACCGATGCCCAAGGGAAGTTTCCCGCCCGTAGTAGTGAAGCTCATCTTGCTTGGTAAGCACAATCGCTTCACAAGCATCACTGCGTTTGGCGAGAAGGGACAGGCCAGCCTCTAGCCCAAGTGAGCCTAACAATCGTGYCCATACATGGCATGCCACGAGATCTTGGCCAGCAACTGTGCACTGCAGTACATCGCTGCCAGAGTCAGAGTCAGGATCAATGCGATCCTCAAGCGGGCTGTAAGTAGATAGCGCTCCTTCTGGCATCACAATTGCGCCTAACTTGATGTTTTCTTTCCACGGGTTTTGGATCCCAATCATCCATGGCTCCTGCTCAGGGCTAGACGGTCCCCATACTGTGACATCGCCCTGAGATAGCAAGCGCCCTCGTGAAATGGATAACGTTTTCTTCAAGTAGTCGGTTAATCGTTTCAGGGACCAGCTTTTGTCGAGTCCTTGCAAATGAATATACGTATGCTCCGGCAGCATGACTGATTTGGTCATAGGATTTACCCTCCAGCTTTGCGATGCAGGAGCTGGCATGTGCGTTAGCGATGGTTGTTCTTTATATAGAAGAGGCGTGTATTTACCATCTGTAATGGCTTGATACATTTCAGCAAGGAAGAGCACCTCTAGCATCGCGTTGGACACAAGGCAGCTTTCCCCGGCTAATGTATTTAAAAGGTTGATTTCACTCTCAGGGAGACTGTGGCTGAATCGCTTCTCTTCACGCCCGAACCATTCGTTGCCGATCTCATGAATTCGCAGCTGTTGTCTCTGCTCACCATAGGGAAGAAGAAGTTCAATAGCCGAATCCAGCGTTTGAAAATGAAAGGGGAGGAAGGTGCCTGTCGTCATTGTCATCGGGAATTCCTCTTTTCTGTCGAAACCTTACTTATTCTGAGATCAGTATATGAGAGATAGCTGAGATTGAATTGACCGTTAGCTGAAAAGTAGCTGAAGATTCTCGAACTTTCAGCTAGCTTTCAGCCGCTGCTCAGATTGCTTTTAGGCAGGATATGGGATACTAATTGTAGAAGTCGTGTACGAATGAATTTCTCGGGGGAGACGATGGCAGATGCGTCAATTAAAAKGGATTAAAATACTACTCGTCGATGACGAGCCGCATATCTTAGAATTTCTAGAGCTAGGGCTAACGAATGAAGGTTTCGAAGTGATGACGGCACAGGATGGCATTAGTGCGATCACAGCTTGTAATAAATTTCAGCCGCATATCGCGATTCTGGATGTCATGATGCCGGGGATGGATGGTTTCGAGGTATGTCGCATGATCAAGAAGACAGACAATGTCGCGGTCATTATGCTAACAGCCAAAGATGAAATCGATGATCGGGTAAAAGGGCTCACACTCGGAGCCGATGATTACATGATCAAACCGTTTAGCTTTGAGGAGCTGCTGGCGCGGATCTATGCGCGGATTCGGAACCATTTTCCAAACTTGTTCGGGGAAGTTGTTATTGGACCGCTTCGTATGGATGATCGCCGCAAAGAGATAAGTATGCATGATCGGATCTTAGAACTGTCGCCAACGGAATACGAGTTGCTTAAATTCATGGCCATCAATCACGGTCTTGTGCTGAGTAAGACGATGATTCTGGATAAAGTGTGGGGCTATGATTTTGGCGGCGAGGAAAATATTGTGGAAGTGTACATACGCTCCCTGCGTGACAAGTTAGGAGATAAGGAGCACAAGCTGATTCGCACCATTCGCGGGGCGGGGTATCGGATGGATTTGACATGAAGACGCGCGGTTGGTTCGCAGCTGTCTTGGAGACGAGATCATTAAAGTTTCAAATTTTATCTCGCACGCTGCTAGTCATGTCTGCACTCTTACTGTTGATCGGCGTGTTTCAATATGTATTCATGCAGCAGTTTATGTTTCAAAATAAAGCAGAGACAATTCGGAACCAGCTTGCAGCGCTGCCGCCTAACGTGTGGCTTCGGGCTGAGCTAGGGGGCGATAAGAATACGAGCCCATTTCTGCCTAGGCAGGATTTCATGCGCAACAATCGACAGGATAATTTCGGCGAAGGTCCGCGGATTTTCGTACCGGATTTAACGATTGCACTGATTGATGACAAAGGGACCTATAAACTTGTATCCTCCCAAGATGAACAGTCGACGTTAGAGTTGGACAAAGAAGAATATGTGAGAATCCTGCAAAAGCGTACAAAGAAACAGGATCACCTGATCATGAATGACAGCAAAGGGAATGAGCAGTTAATTGTGTTTCATCAAATCGGGGGAGGAGAACCGGATCGTTCCCGCGGCTACCAGGGGCTCATTCAAGCAAGCACAAGCACAGCGCCGATTAAGGATGTCCTACTAAGGCAGCTGTTAACGTTCCTATTTCTATCGATGTTGGCGATGGTCATTGGGTTGTTAGGTTTCCTGCCTGTACTGCGGCGGACGCTTGTGCCACTATCTAATTTGGTAGATACGGTAAAAAGTATTGATTCCGGTAACTTGAATGAACGTTTCCCTGACCATCAAGGGCAGGCGGAGATGGATCGCTTGGCGACTTCCTTCAATAGTATGCTAGAGCGGTTGGAATTTTCTTTTGAGGCGGAAAAGGAAGCGAAGGAGCAGATGCGGCGTTTTGCCGCGGATGCCTCGCATGAGCTTCGCACACCGCTGACCTCCATTCATGGCTTCCTGGAGGTACTGCTGCGCGGGGCGTATCAACAGCCCGAACCGCTGTTGAAAGCTTTGAAAAGCATGCACGGTGAATCCGTCCGCATTAATAAATTAGTTGAGGACCTGCTGTTGTTGGCCCGTTTGGACCGAACACCGTCTTTCCATAAGACGGAGGTAGCCATGGACGATGTGCTTCATGAAATGGAGCATCAGCTGCGTCTGCTAGCAGGCGAGAGGGCAGTTACCTTCCTCTTGGAACCGGATACGCTGTGTCATTG
Source organism: Paenibacillus sp. 01T442 (assembly GCF_056398345.1). Lineage (NCBI taxonomy): Bacteria > Bacillati > Bacillota > Bacilli > Caryophanales > Paenibacillaceae > Paenibacillus > Paenibacillus sp. 01T442. The sequence continues at coordinate 114,405 of NZ_JBFTPF010000002.1, read as the reverse complement.
CGACCCGGATAAAATCAAGCAGGTCATCCTCAACCTGTTTCATAACGCGGTCCAGCATACGCATCCCGAGACAGGTGAGGTAAGGGTTTCACTGACGAGAACGGACGCAGGCGTTGAGATCGCTGTACGCGATAATGGTTCAGGAATTGCGCCGGAGCATATCGCGCATCTGTTTGATCGGTTTTACCGCATCGACTCCTCGCGGGCAAGACGCAGCGGCGGAGCGGGCTTAGGCCTTTCGATTACGCGCTCCATCGTGGAGCTGCATGGCGGATCCATTCATGTGGAGAGCAGCGTCGGTGAGGGAAGCGCGTTTATCGTGCGGTTGCCGGGATAGGTAGTAGAGAAGAGGCTGACGCTGAGGCGTTGGCCTCTTCTGGTCTGTTGGCGTGGTGAGTGGGGAGATAGGATGGCTAAAGAAGCCCAGAGTGGGGGGCATAGCAGGTTCATGCCGAGTATGCAGCCTAAGCGGGGTTATAGATGGATTTCATACAGTTAATTTGGATGAAAATCCTGCTTTTGAGCAAATAGATGGATTTCATGTAGCTAAATTCAGCTGAAGTGGCTGATTTCACTGAAATCGTCAGAAATAGATGGAGGAAATCCAGTTAAACGTTGATATAAGGGAATTGGGAGGGAATTAACTGTACTTTTTACAGTTAATGGTTGTGAGGGGGGAATGGGAAGTGGAATTGGAAGAGAAAGAGAAAGAGAAAGTGTAAGTGTAAGTGTAAGTGTAAGTGTAAGGAGTTGAGGAAAGTAGTAAATTGAATTGAATTGAATTGAATTGAATTGAAGTGAAGTGAAGTAGAGTAGAGTAGAGTAGAGTAGAGTAGAGTAGAGTAGGCGAGAAGTATTAAGTATGCGGGAACCTGCAGTTATCTGTTATACGAAAAAAGTTCAGCTACTCTCCGCGCCCCCACCAGCATAGCATCCAGCTGCACACAGTGATTGCCTTCCACCACAAACTAGCTACTGAAACTCCTCGCATTCATCGACATAGTACTCTATCGCACACGATTATCGCCTCCCACCTACAGACTGACTAGTTACTCACCCCCCTCGCCCCCACCATTATCGTCTATCCCACCAGCACAAACACGAAAGGCCAACCGCCAAACGGTTGGCCTTTCTGCTTCAACAGCTATGAGACAAGCTTGCGGCTGCGCGGGCGAAGTGCCCATGAAGCCATGACGAGCGCTAGAAACACTAGCGGTTGGGCAGCGAGAGCTAGACTGTCGCCATTCAAAATATGCGAAGCCGCGGCTCCCGAGAGCTCGAAGAAAAAGCCAGCATATGCCCACTCTTTCAGTCGGGGAAAACGCGGGATCAGGATGGCGATGACGGCCATCAGCTTCCAGAAGCCCAGGATGGTTAAGATATACTCGGGATATCCGAGCCCGGTCAACGTAGCGATTTGCTGCTCGCCATGGGTAATGAAGAAGAATCCGCCGATGACGAAGCTTGCAGGTCCTAGGATGGTGGTTACCCAGTAAGCAATTAGCATGTTGCGTTCTTTACGATAAGACATTAAACAGCGTCCCCCTATCTATTTCGGAATTGTGCCCATATGATCCTTATTCTACCATAAACAATGGTAAAAGCGAACACCAGTACGTAAAAAATGATGCGATATTTTTCCATGCCATTTTCAGCCAATTCTCAGATAGCTCTCAACCAACCTTCAGTTTACGCTCAGATGGGTTTCAGGTAAGGGGGCTATACTTGGTTTTGTAAGGGAAACACACAAATCTAAAGATGAGGTGGAATAAAATTATGAAAAAAATCAGCAAAAAAATTCTCGCAGGTTCACTAGTAGCATCTTTTGTCATCGGAGTTGGCTTAGTAGGAGCCCTACATAATGAAGCGTTCGCAGATACAGTAGTCGGTAATTCCACGAGCACAGCGGCACCAAAAGCAGGACAGGGCGGTAAAGGCTTTAACGATAAAGGTCGTGGACAAATGGGAGATCGCGGTGGCTTCCGTGGTGGCAACGTGATCAAAGAAACGGCAACGATTCTAGGTGTTGAAGAAAGTGCTGTGCAGGAAGCACTTAAAGCAGATAAAACATTAGCAGCGTTTGCTCTTGAAAAAGGACTATCGAAGGAAGATTACTTATCCAAGCTTGTTGCAGCCGAGACAGCTACAATTACAGCTGAAGCCACAGCTGGGAAGCTGACCCAAGAGAAGGCAGACGAGATTATTAAAGGTCTTAGCGACCAGTTAACGAAGCAAATTGATGGCACAGGCTTTAAAGGCGGTTTTCCAGGCGGCGGTAAAGGTGGCCCAGGAGGCCCTGGAGGATTTGGCGCAGGACACTTCGGCAATCCGGAGGTCATTACGACAATTCTAGGTCTTACTCAAGATAAACTGAGAACAGAGCTAGAATCTGGTAAATCCCTCGTGGATATCGCAACAGCGAAAGGCATTAGCGAAGATGATTTGATCAGCAAAATTAAAGACGGCATGACGGATTCGATTAAGAAGGCTGTAGAGGAAAAAGGTACGGCTCACCAGCGTCCTGAAGGCGGTCAAGGTCGTCCTAATCGGGATGCATCCAAACAATCAGCAACACCAGCCCCGACAGCTACCAACTAAGGGGATGTCATACGAAGCTGCTCACCATGTGAGCGGCTTTTTGTGCTTGAGGTGGAAGATTAGATGCAATTTTGCTAGATAGGGAGCTGTTAAAGTAGCTAAGTCATAACAACTGGAAAACATACAGTTAATTTCGCATGAATTCTCCCGTTCACTCTACTAACTGTAGAATGTACAGCTAATTTCGGGCTATTAGGCGAAACACGTCAGAAAGTGAAAAAAGATGTACATTTTCCATCTACTCTCTAAATTTGATGGAAATCCAGAGAATTAGATGGCGTTTTTCCAGTTATTCGGGAGTCGGGGGCGGACGAAGGGGCAGGGGCAGTCTTGGCGGCAGTTGGGTGGCGGCAAACAGTAGCAGCATTCGCGTTCGTAGCCTTAGCGGTAGTAGCACCGGCACTGTCCTATCCCTGTCCAGGCCCAGGCCCAGGCATCAGCCACCGGCCCTGTCCCTGGCAGTTGCCCAGTAACAGCCCAAGCTGCGGCATGTTACCCCTCCCCATTTTCAGCAAACACTCAGCTTTCGTTCAACCTACTTTCAGCTTACACTCAGACAGGTTTCAGTCGCCCCTAGTAGACTACATCTTGTGAAGATTGTACGACCTAGGCAACGAGTGTTTAGGTAAACCGTGAGAGGGGTTATGACGGATGAAAGTAGGCAATAAGAAAAGGTGGCTCATTGTAGCCCTGGCGGCCATCCTGTGTGGGGCAGGTACATACTACTATGTACATAATAATGCGAAGCCAGCAACAGCGGCGACACAACAAACAACAATGAAAGTGGCCAAGGGCGCCATTTCGATGGCCGTATCAGGTACCTCCCAATTGGACGCTAAGGATAAGCAAAACATTGTGATCCCGATCGAAGGGATCATCAAAACGATGAATTTAACCCAGAATCAAGCGGTGAAAAAAGGCGATGTGCTCGTCGAACTTTCTGTCCCGTCCACGGAAACGAATTTGAAGGAAGCGCAAGTGACTTTGGGACAGCTGGAAAGTGATCTAGCGGAGCTGAAGTCTGAACAAGGAAATATGAGCGTATCCTCTCCGATGTCAGGCAAGATTACCTTGAATGCTAATTTCGATGTCGGTAGCCAAGTGAATAAAACGACGAAGATCGGTACGATTTCAGATACAACGCAGTTTAAGGTGAAACTGCCATTTTCACTGCAAGAAGCGGTGCAATTGAAAAAAGGTGACCCCGTGGAGCTAAGCGTGGATGGTTACTTGCTATCGAAGGTTGGTGCTGTCGATACCATCGGTCACGAAATTAGTGCCGACGCGAATGGAAATAAGGTGGTTTTGGTCGATGTACTCGTGGATAACGACGGTACACTTTCGGCAGGCTTGAAGGTCAAAGGCAGCATCGGCAGCGGCAGCACCAAAGTAGCGTCCTCCGATCAGGCTGCACTGGCTTATGTCCGCACGGCGTCTATTTTCTCTGAAGCTAGCGGTACGGTGAAAACACTGAAATTCAAAGATGGCGATACAATTAAACAAGGCGATCTCATTGTGACCCTTTTTAACGACGACCTCCAAAAGAATATCGTCGCCAAGCAATCTGCGATTGAAAGCCAGAAAATCCGTGTCAGCGATGCGCAGCAAAAAGTCGATCAATTGACGATCAAAGCACCGTTTGATGGCGTGTTCTCAGCGGATTTTGCCAACAGTAAAAATAACGTTCTTCGGAATTACCCAGTTGGCGCGCAAATTAATGCGAACACAACGCTGGGTGCCGTGGCTAGTTTAAGTACGATGCAGCTCGCAATTGCTGTGGATGAGCTTGATCTGACGAGTGTGAAGGTCGGACAAAAGGTTAACGTAAAAGTCGATGCGATTGCAGGGAAAACTTTTACAGGTGAAGTGACTTCTGTGTCCAATGTGGGGACAACGACGAATGGCGTGACCACGTATGATGCGGTTGTGGCGATTCCGAATACGGCTCAGAACGATTTGAAATATGCGATGACGGCGACCGCTGAAATCCTCATCCAAGATAAGAAGGATATTCTCGTTCTTCCGATCCAAGTAGTGACAACAACAAGAGGCAAGTCGACGGTTACGGTGAAGAAGGCCGATGGTACGACGGAAGAGCGGGAGTTAAAAGTAGGTATTCGCAGCAAAACGCAAGTTGAAGTGCTTGATGGCGTAAAAGAAGGCGAAGAGGTTGTCATGCCAGTACGTAGAGCAACAACAACGACAAACCAGCAACAGCAAGGCTTCCCAGGCGGAGGTGCCTTCCCAGGTGGTGCAGGCGGCTTCCAAGGCGGTGCTGGTGGAGCTGGCGGCGGTGGTTTCCAGGGTGGTGGTAATGCTGGCGGTGGCGGCGGCGGAGCGCGTCAATAAGGAGCTAATCTCGCCCGGAAAGGAGTTAATGGGATGAATATCATTGAGCTAAATGAAATCACGAAGAGCTACACCCGTGGTGCGGAGGAATTGCAGATTTTGCGCGGCATTACCTTGCATATTGCAGAAGGGGATTTTGTCGCCATTATTGGTCCCAGCGGATCGGGGAAATCGACGTTGATGAATACCATTGGGCTACTAGACAGTCCGACGTCAGGTTCATATACATTAGATGGCGTAGCTACTGAGAAAATGTCAGACAACGGACTTGCTCAGCTGCGCAATCGGAAGATTGGTTTTATTTTTCAACAGTTTAACCTGTTGCCGAGGCTGACAGCGACGGAAAACGTGGAGTTGCCGATGATTTATGCGGGAATTCCTCCTAAGCAACGGAAAGAACAGGCGAAAAAGATGCTGGCGAAGCTCGGTATGGGTGAGCGCGGACATCACAAGCCAAGTGAGCTTTCGGGTGGACAGCAGCAGCGGGTTGCGATTGCGCGAGCGTTGGCCATTTCACCGTCGCTCATTCTAGCGGATGAACCAACAGGCGCCTTGGATTCGAAGACGGGAATCGAGGTACTCGAGTTGATCAAAGAATTAAATCAGCAGGGCAATACGATTGTATTAATCACCCATGACCATCACATTGCAGACAACGCGAAGCGCGTGGTGGCGCTGCGAGATGGTGAAATCGTCAGTGATACACGCAATGATGCGTGGTCCGTTGAAGTGCCTAAGTTAGAGGAGGCGCATTCATGAGAATTTGGGAGCTTTTCCAAATGGCGATGAGCACGATTCGTTCTAATCCGTTACGAACGATTCTGACCATGCTAGGCGTTATTATCGGAGTTGCTTCGGTGATTACGCTCGTGTCCATCGGTCAAGGGACGTCCAAAGCCATCGAAAAGCAGTACGAAGGTCTGGGGACGAATCTGCTAACAGTTAACCTGATGGGGAACGGGCGCGCCACACAGTTGAATTATGATGAGTTCATGACCCTGGAGGGTACAGCGGGCATCTCGTCGATTGCACCCACAATGACGCAGAATAGCTCCATTAAGTTCGACCGGACAACGGAGAGCTATAATGTGATCGGAACGAATGACCGTTATTTGGAGTTGCAAAAGGGGAAGATGGCCAGCGGACGTTTCCTCGCTCAGGCAGATCTGGATTTCCGCAATCACGTTGCGGTTATCGGGAGTGAAGTGGCGACGAAGTTTTTTGGCAAGGAAGACCCGATTGACGAAGAAATTAATGTGAAGGGCTATATGTACACGATTATCGGTGTTCTTCAAACGAAGGGCTCCAATACGAGCGGAACCTCATTGGATAGCTCCGTGTTAGTGCCGCTGCCGACGATGAGCCGGGATTTTAAGCTAGGTAACATTCGGACCGCCTATGTGGAAGCATCCTCTGGTGATCTCGTCAGCCGTGCACAATTAGCTGTTGAAGCGTACTTATATCAGAAATTTAAAAGTACAACTGGATACAATATTTTGAACTCATCCGAGCTCATTAGCGCAAGACAAACGGCGTCTAGTACGCTGACCAACCAATTGGTTGCTGTTGCAGCGATTTCCCTGCTTGTAGGCGGGATCGGGATTATGAATATTATGCTCGTCACCGTGAGTGAGCGAACAAGGGAGATCGGGATCCGGAAGTCGATTGGGGCGAAGCGGAGAAATATTTTGCTGCAATTCCTAGTCGAAGCTACCTTGATTAGCGGTATGGGTGGTTTGATTGGTTTGCTGGTCGGGGTCGCCTTATCACTGGCCTGGCCGTATATCAATCCAAGCCAAGAGACGAGCCTATCGCTCAACGTTGGGTTTTACGCATTCTTATTCTCAGCACTTGTTGGTGTCATTTTCGGTTTATATCCAGCGAATAAAGCATCAAAATTAAAACCTATCGACGCGCTGCGTTACGATTAGGCAACAGGAGGTTTGTACCATGATTCGTCAACTAACATCGATTGGACTCCGATCCAAAAACTCACTTAAACAGACGAGATTAGCTGTACTGCTGACGGGAAGTTTGCTGGCTGCCTCATGGGCAGTTCCGGCGCCATCCGCACACGCTGCATCTGAAGGCGTTTTTATCTCGAAGGATTCCTATTTTATGCTAAATAGAGCCTCACTTTCCTCTTCATCCTTGCAGTTCTCCGTCCTGTTCCATAATGGGGAAAATCAGACGCTTGATTTTAACAAGTATGGTGTGCGCGTGACGGACAGTGCTGGACATAGCTACACGGCCAATTTGAGTGAGAAAAAGAGCGGCATCGTGAGTGGCGGGCAAGAGGAAAGCTTCCGATTCTACGCGAATTTACCAGCTGGTGAATCTGCTGCTGATTTGAAAGTGGATGTATTCCGCTGGGATTACAATCAATCCGATTTCATGAATCATCTCGGTGAGCTGCCGATTGCCTCCGTCATTCAAGATGGACAGTTGGAAGCCCCAGAAGAGATTATTAGCTTACGCACGCTAGACAGCACACTAGCGAATGATGCGTCCCTTGCTTTTCAATTAGGGCAGAGTGTACGTGTGACCGAGAATGGCAAATGGTACATGTACACGCAAGTTGCAGCGAAGAACCTAGGCTCAAGCAGCGTGAAAGTACCCGCAGGTTTGCTGGCTAGACTTGTGGATGCCAATGGCTTGAAATACACGGCGACTGTTGCGAGTGGGGCGGATACAGCTATTCTGCCGAATCAGTCCGATACATTAACACTTAAAACGCTCATTTCCAAAGGCATACCGACAATCGGGCTAACGTTGGAATATTATTACCTCAATCAAAGTGAAGATGTTTCACTAGGAACTTTGGGTATGAATTCGTCGCTGAATACGGTAGCTTTGGGCGTGAAACAGAGTTATGCCGGGCAGCAGGATGGCGAGAACGTAACAGCGCAGGCAAGCTCGTCTACGTATTCGATTCAAGCGGATGGTGTCCACGTTCAGACCGTGGTTACGCTAAGCAATGATGGGGACGCTGTAGCTCCTGTTCCTTCATTAGCAGCCTCCTACCAGTTCGGAGACTCGGGCTCATCCGTGTCATCAACAGATAACAGTACGCGCAGCAGCTTTTTAGCACCGAAGGAGACGGCGACTTATTACTTCAATGCAACGTTGCCGACAGGCGTCGATCCGAATGCGGCACAGCTCGTGCTGTGGCAGAAAGCAGCGGCTAGCACGGCGGGAAGTGGGACCACGACTGGTAGTACGGGGAGTGGATCAACGACAGGTAATAGTGGAGCGACGACTGGAAGCGGGTCAACGACAACAGGTAACAGTACAACGACAACAGGTAACAGTACAACGACAACATCAGGGCAACAGCCTGTGGCTGTGTTCCTGCTCAAAGGTGCGAGCGAAGCCCAAAACGGCTTCACCACAGCGGTAAACTATGTGCTTGGAACCAAGCTTGCTCTGGGCAGCAGCGTTGTGAATCCGAATCTGGATGTGTCGCTCATCGAGCTTCATGCGCATGAAAATGATGATCTTGGCTACAAAACCGCGATCGCCAAATACAAAATCACGAACAACGGTACGAGCACGCTTGCACTGCCTGAGCTCCAGAACGAGCTTATCGATAATAAAGGCAATGCCTACACCGGCTCTCGCCAAAGCGCGGCGGCTACGCAAATTACACCAGGCAGCTCCTATGTAGTCAGCTACTCCTACTTGCTGCCTAATAAGGAAACGACAGAGGATGATTCATTTGCGCTGAATGTGTACGATGATAAGTCTGTCTCTGAAGGCAATGTGTCCGCAGGGACGTTCAAAGTGGCTCTACAGGGAGTAGAAACTGGGGATACCATCGCGATCTATCCATTCTCACTTAAAGTCAATGACAGCTCGATTGGCTGGACGTATAGCGGCGGAACCTATTCGTATGTTCTTCAACTCGACATGGATATTACCCATGAAGATCAAGTCATTATTGATTCTAATTTCTCCAAAATCCAATTCGAAATGGTCGACTCTCTCGGTCGTATCGTTGGTACTCAAGATGCTTCATTAATGGGCACGGGCAAACTAACGAGCGGCAGCCAGCGAGTAACGATTTCTGGTTTGAAAAACGAGCAAGTGAATAACGGCATCGTCGTCAATATGTACGAAGTCATTAACACACCGAACGGAACGGCGAAGCGCCTTCTGAAGCAATTTAAGTAAAAGAGAAAACAGCCCTACCCTTGGATTTGCCGGGGGTTGGGCTGTTTTTGGTTAATCGGAATTTATTTCCATAATGAGGCGGTTATGCTACAATTTTGATAAGGACAAGTACATAGCGGTTGGGAAACTTTCATCTCACAGGCAAGGAGGTGAAAGCGTATGGACGAAAACGTGAAGTATTTTATCGCAGGAGCAATGTTCGCAGTTACTTTGCTAAAGGTTTTAGCTAAAGTGTTGAACGGTTCCCAGGATAAAAGAAAAAAGTAATCCTCCCGACCCTAGACAAGTTGGGGATTACTTTTTCTGAGAGGAACCAGTAAATAACCAATCGGTTGTGTACTTGTCCCTTGCCTATTTATACGCCATTTATGAGTAAATTATACTAGACAACGGCAGGTGCAGTCAATGGACCCCTTACTTGCGCAGTCAGTCGGTAGTATGTCAAAAGTGTACTGGTTTCTCCTAGGGAGTGGGACAGGGGTACTGTTGTATATGGCCTGGAACTTATATGTAAAGAAGAAATGAGTAAGAGAAAACAGCCCTTCCCTCGAATTTATCGGGGGTGGGCTGTTTCTGGTTAATTAGCCGATAAATACGAAAGCCGAAATACCAGAACGAACCGTACGTGTACGGAAGATGACGCCGTCTGCATCAAAAGTTCTAAGAACTAAAGTACGTGTAGTAGGGGTACCGATTGTACGGAATACGGCAGTTCCAAATGCATCAAAGCGAGCAGTTGCAAGGCGGGTTCCATTTAAAGTACGAGCCTCACAGAAAAAGCCTGAAGTGACGAAAGGAACACCGGCGTTATCTACCCAAAGAATAGTAAGTCGTCTAAGCGTTTGTGTAGGACCAAAATTTTTGCCGAGCGGGACGCGCGTGTACGATTTGCCAAGCTTGCCAGAATCTTTGAGAGTAGGGATGCTGCGTTTTTTGTTCTCCATCTATGTTTTCACCTCCTTCTCTCTATCTGCTTATAGTAGATGTCGAAGGTGGCGTGCCCGTTAACTAGATTTACCTATATAAGAGAAAATGTGTTAATAGATTGATTGTTTAATAGATTCGGGGTTTGTGTGAATGAACCCAAGATTAGACTAATGAAGAGCAATTATAACCAGTGGTATGTGAGACGGAGGAGGAGATTGCATGCGGAAAATGGCACTTCAAGACATCCGGATGGATTGTCTTGGATTTGTCTGCTTCTGCGCATCTATGTGAGCGAGAGCAACAGCCTTACCTTTTTGTACAAATATTGTGTATAAGTTATCAATTATTGGAATATATCGATAGTCATAAAAACTGCTATAATGGTCCTTATTATTCAAACCAATTCAATGATAGGGTGGTGCTTGATGTGTCTGCTACGCCGATAAAGGTGCTAATCATTGATGATGAACAGCCGTTAAGACATGAGCTTAGGACGATGCCGTGGCATTCGTTCGAAGCTGAACTTGCAGGGGAAGCTGAGAATGGCGAAGAGGCTTTGGCGCTGTGTGAAGCCCTACAGCCGGATCTTGTTATATCGGATATCACGATGCCCATTATGGACGGATTAGAACTTTTTCGCCTAGTAAGAAAGAGATTTCCGCTTATTCAGTTCGCACTGCTAACCTGTCATAGCGATTTTCATTATGCCCAAGAAGCGCTGAAGCTCGGAGCCTTGGACTATTTTACCAAGCTTTCCTTTGACGAAGAGGACATGAAGGCACTGGTTGTAAAGGCGAGAGAAGCGATTAGGCGTGAAGTCGATCTTAAGCAATATGAACAAGAACGAATGAAACGGGAGATATCCAGTCTGCCAGAATCCGAAGCAAGTGACGTTCGAAAGATTAGGAGAGAAGTACTACTTGCTCAAAGAATCATTGAGAATAAGCTAGGGGAGCCCATTACGCTAGTTTCTGTATCCGCAGAGGTTGGTCTGAGCTCGTACTATCTTAGCCGACTGTTTCGGGAAGAAACAGGAGAATCCTTCAACGATTATGTTACCAGGCTGCGTATGGAGAAAGCCATGATCCTGCTTCAGACCACACAGCTTAAAGTGTACGAAGTTGCCGAACAGGTAGGCATACCCAGCTATCGGTATTTCTCACAGCTTTTCCGGACTTGGTCCGGTGTAGCACCTACAGACTATAAAAAGGGCTGATGACAATATGAAAGCGCTTATCTCATGGTTCAGTGGTTGGAGCATGTTGGCCAAACATTTTCTTTTTTTGTCACTAGGGACACTGGTTTTGCTAGGGGGACTTGCCTGGATCAACTTGCGCGAAGCAGAGGATTTGTTTCGGAAGCAAGTCGTTTCGGATGCCCAAATTATTATTGATCGAACAAATCTCTATATGAATGCCTATTTGGACAATGTGCAAAACATTCTTCTACTCATCTCTACCCGTGAAGATTTACTAAATGAAGGCATGGAGAAGGAAGCTTCGGAGAATTTGCGTGCCTATGCGAAAATGAACAGTACGCTATATAAGTCGCTCTATTTGGTTCGTGAAGATGGCAATATCATCTCGAACTCTCAAACCACTTTTGATATTATCGGAAATCCGCAAATCCCCATGTTGCTTACAAAAGCCAAAGAAACCTACGGAATGTTCATTTCCGAACCGTATCAATCCTCCATGTCGGGAAAAACAGTCGCCTTCGTTCTGCCAATCCAATCTTCTTCGACGAAGTCATTTAAAGGAATGGCTGTCGTGGAAATCGATCTCGTTCAGTTAACGAGTTTGATTGCTCAATTCATGAATACGAAAAATCAAACATTCTCGATCATTACTAATAAAAGGAACGTTGTTCATGCCTTCGATGCTAGTCTTCCTCTAAGTTCCTATCGATTGCTTCCGTACAATACGAGTGTTTTTCCGCCAGAACTAAATGCAGGTTTCGTTGACCAAATAGCGGAGCTTCCACTTGGCGCGTCAGAGATTCAAGGAGCAGAAGGTGACTTAGTCGCTGTAAAATCAGGAATGAACAAGCTCGGTTGGTATTTTGTCGCCTTCTATGAGAATAGTTTTTTCTATCATAATATTAGCAGTCTCTACCGTACGTTCAGTACGGCGGGAGTTTTTTGGATTTTCCTTGTATTGGTCAGTACGTATATGATAAGTCGCTACATTACATTGCCCGTGCGTACTTTAGTTGCAAAGATGGACCGGGTTCGTGATATGGAGGTGCTTCACACCATTCATGTGACTGGGAATGACGAGATTGGCCGGATGGCGCGCAGTTATAACGCTATGATGGAGCGTATTCATCATTTGCTGCATGAGACGAAGGAAGCAGAACGGCGGAAGAAGCAGTTTGAGCTGAAAATGCTCCAGAGCCAAATTGCCCCGCACTTTCTCTACAACACCCTCGCCTGCATTAGCTCTTTGGCTAAACAGCACAAAATCAACGAAGTTCGAGAAGCGATCAAGACGCTTGTAGGCTTATTGTCGTTCAGCTTTGATAAAACCACTGAGTTCGTTACCTTAAACGATGAGCTAGAAGGGCTGAGAATGTATGCATACATTCAGAAAGTACGTTATGGCGATAAATTCACAATGGAAATAGAAGCTGCACCTGAAACGCAATCGAAAACGATTCTGAAATTAACCTTGCAGCCACTTGTAGAAAATGCCATTTTCCATGGACTCGTCCCGTTAAAGCGCACGGGAACCATTCGAATTCGGACAAAATGCCTCAAAGATAAACTGATTATTACAGTCAGAGACAACGGGCTGGGCATGGATTCCGAGCAGTTGGACGGTTTATTTGCGGAGAGGCACAAAGCACCGAGCAAACACAGGTTTACCGGAATCGGAATTATGAATGTTCATGAGAGAATTGGACTTCATTTTGGCCCCGAATACGGCCTGACTATCTTCTCTATTCCGGAGGTTGGTACGTTAATCCGCATCGAGCTTCCATCTGTAGAACATACAGAGAAACCAAAATAAAACGTTTGCAAGAATTCGGACATTTTCGCAGGATCACTGTATATTTTCCAAAGAAAGCGCTTGCTATACTAAACGTAACCCGTTGGAAGCGAGTACAGAGATGGAAAAGAGGTGTCCTTATGGATCAGCAAATCATGATTGAACAGCAAACAAAGGCGGGGAACAAGGTAAAGGAATCCAGGTTTAAACTATCTGCTAGGCAGGTTTGGGCCTTCCGTGCATTTTACCTCATGCTGTTGCCCGGTGTTGCTTACTACATTATATTCCGCTACATTCCCATGTACGGTGTAATCATTGCGTTTAAAGATTTTCAAATATTGGATGGCATTCTCGGCAGTGGTTGGGCGGATCCATGGTACAAACATTTTCAAACGTTTTTTAATTCTCCGTATTTCGGACAGCTCATGGTTAACACCTTCGTTATTAGCATTTATAAGCTGCTGTTCGGTATGGCTCCACCAATCATTATGGCGTTGCTTCTCAATGAATGCAGGCTTCGTTGGTTCAGAACTGTTGTCCAGACGCTAACGTACATGCCGCACTTCTTATCTTGGGTCATTATTTATGGGATCCTAATGGCGCTTCTATCGCAAAACTCCGGAATCGTCAATCGCTGGATCGAAGATGCTGGCGGACAATCTATCGGATTCATGACATCGATTGATTACTTCCGTACGATTCTGGTAAGTTCGGAAGTTTGGAAAGATCTAGGCTGGGGGGCCATTATCTACTTGGCTGCAATGACAGCAATTGATCCGACCTTGTACGAGGCAGCCCGAGTTGATGGTGCAAGCCGTCTTCGGATGATTTGGCACATTACGCTTCCAGGCATTCGAAATGTCATTGTGCTTCTACTCATTTTGAAGCTGGGACATATTATGGATGCCGGTTTTGATCAAATCTATATTCTTTATAATATTCAAGTGTATCAAGTTGCAGATATATTGGATACCTGGGTATTCCGAACAGGACTGCAGCAGCTTAACTTCAGCCTGGGGGCTGCCGTCGGTTTGTTCAAATCCGTGATCGGGCTCGTTCTGGTCCTTGGTTCCAATCAATTATCTAAGAAGTGGGGTGAGGGCATATGGTAAGAGGCTGGGAAGACCGGATCGTGAATACGATCGTCATTATCATTCTCGGGCTTGCTGCGCTAGCGGCAATTCTACCGCTGATGTATGTAATCGCCGTATCCATTACTCCATTCTCTGAGGTACTGAAAAACGGAGGCTTCATCCTCATTCCGAAATCCGTCACCTTTAGTGCGTATCACAAGCTTTTCACCGAAACGAATATACCAAAGGCTTTCTGGGTGACGATCTTCATCACCGTTGTAGGTACGCTGGTAAACCTGATATTGACATCCCTAATGGCTTATCCACTAAGTCGCCGCAATCTGCCAGGCAGAAGCTTGTTCCTTCTCATGGTCGTCTTTACAATGTTGTTCAGCGGGGGACTCATTCCAACTTATTTAGTTGTAAAGTCTCTAGGGCTCTTGGATTCTGTTTGGTCTATGATATTACCAAATGCGATTTGGAGTTTTAATATCCTGATTATGAAAAGTTTTTTTGAAAGCCTTCCTGAAGAGTTGTTTGAATCCGCACGGATGGATGGCGCAAAGGAATTCCGGATTTTATGGCAAATCGTATTGCCGCTCTCAATGCCATCTATGCTCACAATTGGTTTGTTTTATATGGTCGGCCATTGGAATGAATTTTTCCAAGCGATTATGTATGTGACAGACCGCAGTTTATTTCCTTTGCAAGTCGTTATTCGTGAAATTCTCATGCTTACCCAGCAACCGCTGGAAAATGCTGAAAATATGCTGCCCACTGAAACGATGCAAATGGCATCTGTTGTCGCTGCAAGCTTACCCATTATTCTTGTATATCCGTTTATCCAAAAGCATTTCACCAAAGGCATGCTTATGGGCTCTGTCAAGGGTTGACCCCRTATGCCAGATGATCAGGACTGCAGCCTGAGATTCAGGTAACGGCGACATATTGAAACATCATTAACTTTGAAAGAAAGAAGGGGTATCTATGAAAAGGAAATTGCTCGTACCTATGCTTCTCGCTATGACTTTCACCGGTGGAACACTAATTGCCGGCTGCGGTGGAGCACCTGCTGCAGATAAACCCGCTGACAAACCAGCGGAGAGCACCAAAGCGGTAACTAGCTCAAAACCAGTTAAGCTTGATATCATTGAAACCGGCAGCGGTCTTCCTTCTCCAGATCAAGACATTATTAAGCAAGAGATAGATAAGGTGTTGAACACAGATCTCAATTTAACCGTATATGCATCAGGCGATGATTATAAAAATCAGTTGAATGTACGTATGTCTTCTGCAAACTTCCCGGACTTGTTCGCTGTAGACCGCCAGCAACTAAAGCAATTCACAGATCAAGGCCTTCTTCTTGACCTGACGCCTTATTTAGACAAACTGAAGCCAACCAAAGACTTTATTGGCGAGGACAGCTTGAAGAAAGGGATGCTAGGCGGTAAAACGTATGCAATTTCGAAGTCACCGCAGGTTCCCTACAATACGTATTGGATTCGTCAGGATTGGTTGGATAAGTTGAACCTGAAGGTTCCTACCACACCGGATGAATTGCTCGAAGTGGCCAAAGCATTTACAGAGAAGGATCCGGACGGCAATGGAAAGAAAGATACGTATGGTCTCACAGGCGGTAAAGCGGGTGCATTTGATACCGTTTTCGGAGCCTTTGGCGTTGGTCAAGACGGTGGTACACCGAGCATCTATGTTAGAGATAATAAAATGGTGAACGCGCTGTATGATCCTGGAATGAAGGATGCGCTTGCTTTTGTTCAGAAAATGATTGCTTCTGGCTCTGTGGATCCTGAGCTTTTGGCCAATACAGGCCTCCAGCATCAACAAAAGGCGATTAAAGGGCAAGCCGGTATCGTTTATCTGGATTGGCCGAATATGACGAAGGACCAATTCGTTGAACAGATGAAAGCGGTTAATCCGAATGCCAAATGGGTGCAGGTCGATGCGTTGAAAGGTCCAGGCGGCAAATATGCAAGCGTCTACGACATTGGGAAGTCAGCAGCTATGTATGCGATTCCGAAGTCGCTTGAAAAAAATCCGGAGAAGCTGCAAAAGGTCATCGAATTGCTTAATTATGTTTCATCGAAAGATGGTTCTTTGCTGGTACAATACGGCGTGAAGGGCAGGCACTACAATCTCGAAGGAACTAAAGTGGTTCCGACCGATCTGATGGGCAAAGAAGGTGGTTACTTCTGGTTGTATCAATTCGCAGGACGGCCGGAAATGGAGTATTTGACAGTGAAATTCGGTCCGCAGGCCAAATTTATGGAATTTGCAAGTAAACAGCCGCATATCGATGGATTGGCAGGTTTTGTTGACATGCCAACCGGCTATAATGCCGCAGACGCGAGCCGTTACATTGAAGAGGAGTTTTCCAAATTCCTGTATGGCAAACGTCCGCTCAGCGAGTATGACAGCTTCCTCAAAACATTGGAAAGTTCCATGAATTATAAAGCGTATTTGGATGCAGCGGAGAAAAGGATTAAAGAACTTGGCTACTTGAAGTAAAATGGTGAGGAAAGGAAGGAGAGGGTGCTTCCTCCTTCCTTTACCACTATTATTTACTCGTGTAAATTTAAAGTTATCCTATAAAAAGGAGCGAATCACTATGACTACAAATAATCTGAACATACCTGCCTTAATTCAACAATTTAATGAGGACGGTTATTTAATTTTACCTGGCATTTTATCGGAAGAAAAGGTCAATCGGTTGAATGCCGCCATTGATAGGATCGTTGCCGAGGAGCCAGAATCCTTAGCCCATAACATTTATAACAGTGTGGAGCGTGACGGTGAAATTGCTTCACTGATCGACGAGCCTTCTCTGCTCCCGCTAATGGTCAATCTGCTGGGTTTTAACATTCAACTGCATATCTCGCATTTGACCATTCGGAAACCGAATCCGAACGATGTGAAAACCGAATCACACAGTTTCATTAACTGGCATCAAGACGGACCGCATCCGCAGTTCCCCCAACAAAACGGCATCACCTCTACGTATTACATCAAAACGTGCTACATTCTAAGCGACATGTCACAGCCGGACCGCGGCAATACGAAAGTCATACCAGGTTCTCATAATAAGCCGTTTCATCCCGGGAGCCAGGACGTGAATGGTCAAGTGGTTGGCGAAGTGCAAGTCTGTGGTAAACCTGGGGATGTATTTATTTTCCCGCAAAACCTATGGCATGCTGGGGCGCCTAACCGCTCTGAGTTTACACGCAGACAATTGTTTCTAGGCTATAGTCCGATCTGGATGAGGCCCATCGATTACCGCAACGCTTCTGACCGGTTGTTGGAAAATGCATCACCGCAACGTAAGCAGCTATTGGGCGTTATTGACAAAGATCCATTTAAATACTACGTTCCACAGGAATCCATGGTACCTTTGAAGGCGCTATACGTGCAGGATGCTGGGGAAAGTGTCTATAAGTAAGCTCAGCAGGGTGAAACATAGGATTAGTAGAATAGATGTTGCTAGGCGTTCTCTCTATTAGAGGGGACCCTTTTTGCAGAATGCGGACAGTTTAAGTGTATTGATATGTCCAGGGTTTCCGCCTATAGCGGCTTATCCGGCTGAACCCACATATCCCCGGCCCAAGTATGAATATGGTACCACCGTTCACCTTGCGGATCGGTCCATCGTTCGAATGCATCTACGGTTTGAGCCGATAGCACCCCGAAGGATGGGAAAGGCATTGTTGGAAACAGATAGAGCCTGACGTCCTTCAATAGAGTAAGCCGTTCATTGATTGCTTCAGCCCCTACAGGCTCAGCAAAATCAGGCTGAATCCAAAAAGTACTGCCATCCTGAGACCGAACATGGTAGATGCCATTCTGTGTTTTTTCCAAGGCAAATACTTTCTGTGGAGGAATCATCTTAACATCCGAGGGACGTTGCAGACGATTCGATGTATCATAGTCCTCCATGTACAAGGTTGCGGTCGGCAGATCCACCTCCTGATTCACAATCTCCATATCTAGTAACATTTGAGGTTGAGAGACAACCCACATATCTCCTAGCCAAGAAGTCTCAATGCGATAAGAGTTGGTTAAGTAGGATGCAGGTGATTCAAATATGGCATTCGCATGAACCGTTTGCGGGGCGAGTACAGCATCCGTTCTCGTCGATAAAGATGGTTGCGTATACAGATAGGAGTCCCAGAGCAGTGCAATGTTCGTATCAAGCGGCTTGAGGATGCCAATTTTGTCATAATCCAGGTGCATCCAGAGATCACCAGCCCAGGTGGTCTTAATTTTAATCCATACCTTTTCCCCGCGCTGTTTGGTGTACCAAGCTTGCTCTGCATCAACCGTGGTCACATTTTGAGGAGTGAGTGCGGCAAATGGTTTGCGCGATTCGTCTGTTGTGGAGTAGAGCGGCGTCTCCTCGAGTAAGGTGATGACCGGTGGGACTTTAGGCGGAATAAATTCTCTTTGCGGTGGTGGCGCAGCATTTGCCTGCAAATTGCTAATAACATTGAACAACATCATGACAAAGACAAGGGCAATGACATGCCTGATTCGTGTTTTGAATTTCATATACTGTTTTCACCTCAATTTCCTAATGTTGTAAATATAGACTTGGTAAAAAGCTAAATTGTTGCAAGCGTATCGAATCTTTTCGTAATTGAAAAGAAAAAGCCAGTCCCCGAAGGACTGACTTTCAATTATTCATATACGTCTGTAGCTGCGTGGGAGTCGGCCTGTATTGTTAATAAAACCAATCTGAGCAGCCGTCAGGCGCTGTTTCGTAGAAATGAACGATGACTACCAATTCGTGTTTAGATGTAGAAACTACAGCTAATTTGCTCGAACTCGACGTATTTTCATGATTTAATGGAAAAAGTCCATCTAATTTGTATGAAACTTGAAGGGACGTGGGAATTGGAGAAATATAGCTACAGGAAATACAGTTAATCTTTCAAATTCGAGAAATCCACTTCAAATAGATGGAGAAAATCCAGTTAGATGGTCGAAGCAAGCTTATTACTCATCGGTTATTACCTGAAAAAGAGTCTGTCTCAAAAAGTCTAAATTGACTTTGAGACAGACTCTTTGTATATAATCCTACTTGGAGAAACTGTAGTCTACTTCACATCATACCCCTTCGCGATGGATGGCTCGATCCATCGCTTTTCAGTATGCTCCCGGCGTAGAATGACGACGCGTTTGGGGTAGACGTCGACGACGAGGCTCTGGCTAAGCGACTTCGTCTCGGGCTCGTTCTGGGCGCTCCATACCTCACGGATGGAGGCGCTCGAAGCAGCAAGAAACTTCAGCTGCTTCACTTGGTTGGTCGTTTCAACGTTCCAGTGGGTGTGCCCACTGAACAAAATGACGTTCGGGTGCGCGTCAAGTATCGCGCGCAGTTCCTGGTGCTGGACGACGCCCAGCTCCAGGTCCGTGCCATCCAGCGTGCGCGGCAGCGGCTGGTGGAGGAACACGAACACGGGCTTGCCGGCATCCGCCGAGCCCGCGGCCGTGAGCCGCTCGCGCAGCCAGCTGAGCTGCGCGGGAGAGAGATACGCATCCTCGTTGATGGATGCGTCCACGTCCCTGTACGCTTCCCCGCTAAGGAACAGGAAGCGATAGCCCTCCACGACAAGCTCGTGATACGGCTTGTCATACCCCATCATGCGGTCGAATAACGCGACCGCATTCGCACTCGACCACGAAGAATTCATCTTCGTGTAATCCATCGTGCCATCCGGCTTGCGCCACACGCCGTAGTAATCGTGGTTGCCCATGGTCGCCTGCACAGGGGCATGGGGCTGGCGGCTAAGCAGCGTCAGCAAACTGCGATAATCGCTCTCACTGCCATTCGTGAGATCACCGTTCAGGACAAGCAGCTTGCTGTCAGGACGCAGCTCATGGTGATCTGCGAGCGCTTGCCGCAGAAGCCGCTGGGAAGCTGAGTCCGACGATAGGATATGAACGTCGCTCATCACCGAGAAGGAAAACAACGGTGCGGCGGTTTGTGGCTCATCTTGTGCAGTAGTTGTTTGTGGCTCATCTTTTGCAGTAGTAGTTTGTGGCTCATCTTGTGCAGCAGCGGTTTGCGGCTCATCTTTTGCATCTGCAGTTTGCGACGCCACTTGCACAGCAGCATGCTGTGACGCGCGAGTAGACTTTATGCTTTCTCCAACAGGGTTAATCAACGCTAACCCCAACAAAACCACGAAACTACTCCGTATGATAGATAGAAACATAGAAAACCTACCTTTCTATTAAGTATGTAGTGATACGCTTGCTCTATGTCTCTCTTTAACCATCTCTATCTCTCTTTAACCAACTCTTGTCCTTTTCTTTACCTCGTCAGGCTCCCAGCCCACGCCCTATTGGTATTCCCCTCTAAGGCAACTATTTAACTACCCAATTTTTGTAACTCGCTTGACATGGAACTTGTTTGGTTGTATGGTTAATTACATGAGTAACTAACCAAAGTAGTAACGAAAGCGGTGGTGAGAATTGTGGGATTTATGATGGATGATAGCCGCCCGATTTTTGTGCAGATCGCAGAACAGATTGAAGATGACATTATCGAATCACGCATGCTGGAAGAATCGCAGGTTCCTTCTACGAATCAATTTGCAGCCTTTTATCAGATCAATCCGGCAACGGCAGCGAAGGGTGTTAACCTGCTAGTGGACCAAAGGATTTTATACAAGAAGCGTGGAATTGGCATGTTTGTAGCGGAGGGAGCGAGGGCTAAGCTGATGGAGAAGCGTAAAGAACTCTTTTATGAGCAATATGTTGTGACGATGGTGAAAGAAGCTGAGAAATTGGGCATAACGGTAGAGCAATTGACGGAAATGGTGCGGAGAGGGGAGAAATCCTAATGATGAACGTTGTTGAGGTAAAAGGACTGACGAAAGCCTATGGCCAAGTTAAGGCTGTTGACGGGGTCAGCTTTACGGTAGAAGCGAACAAAATTTATGGCTTACTCGGCAGAAATGGCGCAGGCAAAACAACCATCATGCATATGATCTCCGCACAGCAGTTCGCGACAAGCGGTGAGCTTAAGGTGTTTGGCGAAGAGCCTTTTGAGAATAGTCGGGTGCTGAACCAGATTTGTTTTATCAAAGAGAGCCAGAAATATCCGGATACATTCCGCATAATTGACGTGCTCGCGGTTGCCAAAACGTTATACCCGAACTGGGATGATGCGTATGCCAACTCGTTAATTGAAGATTTCCGACTTCCGATCAAAAGAAAAATTAAAAAGCTTTCCAGAGGTATGCTCTCCTCGGTGGGGATTGTGGTTGGGCTCGCTAGCCGTGCACCATTGACAATCTTCGATGAGCCATATCTGGGCTTGGATGCTGTAGCACGCGTACTTTTCTATGATCGCTTGCTGCAAGATTACGCAGAGTATCCACGGACCGTCATCCTCTCTACGCATTTGATTGACGAGGTAAGTCGTTTACTGGAGCATGTGCTTGTGATCGATAATGGTAAGTTGATTCTTAATGAAGATGCCGATGCATTACGCGGCCGTGCTTGTACGGTTTCGGGTTTGAAATCAGCGGTAGATGCGTTCACACGGGGGAAAGAGGTGCTGGAGCGCAACGCAATTGGTTCTGCTGCAACGGCGACCATCATCGGTGCCCTCTCGGCGCAGGATCGAGCTTATGCAGAAGAGCTAGGACTCGAATTTGCTCCAGTATCAATTCAGCAATTGATCGTTCATCTGACACGCACGCAAGTGGCGGGAAAGGGGTCTGAATCACTATGAACCGAGTTAAGCAAGTCGTTATGCTCCATCTGAGGAACAAGAACACATGGTTTATGGTTCCATGGGCCATCCTTGGCGCTAATTTTCTAATCAATGCTTTAATTGCTCTCTCACTTAATAACGGTGAAACCATCAATACAGGCGCGGTTGCTTCTATCTTCGTATATGCATTTGTAGCAGGTACGCTGACGATAAAAGAAACGTTCCCGTTCGCCATTGGTCTTAGTATTCGGAGAAAAGATTATTTCTTAGGTACAGCCTTGACTGTCCTTTTGGTAAATAGCATTTCGGGGATTGCCCTAACCATACTTTCGGCCATTGAACAAGCAACAGACGGGTGGAACGTGAATTTGCATCTGTTTAAAATAGGTTTTCTAAGCGATCTACCGTACATCGGTATACTGGGGTTTAATATCCTCGTATTGGTACACTGTTTTTTCCTCGGGTTTGCTATTTCTAGCTTACATCGCCGTTTTGGCAGCATGTCCATGTACATCTTTTTTACAGCGACGCTGCTGATTGGGACAATTGGTTCTTATACGATGACACATTTCGAGCTATGGAGCGATTTTGGCCATTGGGTAGCTGATAATTACATGGATTTGTTCTGGTATATGATCCCGTTGGTCGTTATCTATTCGCTCATTTCCTATGGGTTGCTGCGCAAAGCAGCTGTATAAATACAAACAAAAACGAGCCACAGAAGAGTTCTTCTGATGGCTCGTTTTTTGTTATTTGTGTATGAGATTAAGCTGTAATTTTCGCAATGTAGTCATCCAATTGCTTGAAGGTTCCGCCAAATCCTTCTTCCATAGAACCTTTCATCGAAGCGAAGAACTGAATTTCCTCTTCCGTGGCGTTGATCGGGCCGCCGCTCATGACGATGATCGTTTTGCCATCTTCTTCGGTGAACGTTAATTTATTTAAGATTTCAAGCGGGAAAATAGGGCTGAACGGTGCACGAATTACGTTACCTTCCGTGTCTGCGAAAGAGGTCACATAGGAAAGCTTCTCCGGTGCAACAACTTCTTGATACGCGAATCTGCCAAACATTTCAAAGCCTTCCGGTGACTTCATTCCGTAGTGGAAAAGGCCGCCTGGGCGAACATCCAGTGATACGACCGTCAACTCCATACCCGTTGGCCCCCACCATGCAGCTAAGTGTTCAGGCTCTGTCCATACTTTATAAACAAGCTCGCGAGGTGCGTTAACGATACGTGTAATCACCAATTCTGTACCTTCATGATTCATCTCAAATGTGTTCTGTTGTATCATGTCTAATCCTCCATTATTTAAAATAGTTTATGCCAGCTCAATCACGATTTATTTCGGATCAACTGGCTTGATTTCCTTAACTTGCAGAGCCTCTATATAGGCCTCCATACGATCAAATCGGGTTTCCCACAGGCGCCGGAAGGAACCTAGCCAGTTTTCAATGTCCTGAAGGGACTGCGGCCGCAGTTTATAGACCCTTCGATTCGCTATTGGCTGTACCTCTACGAGCCCTGCTTCACTAAGTACACGCAGATGCTTGGAAACTTGCGGCTGACTAAGGCCGAGCCGATCGACGATCTCCCCTACAGTTAGGGGGCCGTCTCTTAAAAGCTCAACCATGTGCAAGCGATGTGGTTCGGCAAGAGCACTGAATATCGTATTCATGTATTGAATATAACTCAAATGGAATATTCCTGTCAAGGCATATTTAGTKGGGGAATTTATCATCTGGACTCATCTTTTTTACTACGGATATCATCCGTAGGTTTACTATCGTGAACAGAATAAGGTGGAAATATACAAGACAACTCTTATGGTTCTCTCTTATTGTTTCTATGTATCTAGCATTAATTTCATAGGAAATGTATAGAAAGTTTACTTTTAGCCGAGTCTAGTAGCTATAACTCTATTAACTTTTTTAGGAGGAGCTATAGCTATGATGTTTCGTAAAATATGTATATCGACCTTATCCTTAATTGTGTTGCTTGGTTTGTGGTTCATGCAATCGAAGGTGTATTCGTATCCGTCGAGCTTTGAAGATATGTCGATGTCACCAGTCTATGTGGCCTCTTCGAATGAAAGCTCGGATTCTTCGATAGCTGAAACTCCAGCCGCTGCAGTCGAGCAAGCTGCGACAACGTACAAAGTAAGCCGAGGAGATACCCTTTTCAAAATAGCAAAAAGCTTTGAAATCGCCGTCGATGATCTCATTGCTGCTAATTCAATTTCGAATCCAAACCAATTAACGATCGGGCAAAGTCTGACAATCCCGCTTGTCGCTGTAGCCTCTACATCATCGGATGGACAGCCGAAAATTATCAAAAAAGTAATTAATACAACGTTAACCGCATACACTGCGGGTTTTGAATCGACAGGCAAAAAAGCCTCTCATCCTACATACGGCATCACTTATAGCGGTATCAAAGCCAAGGAAGGGCGCACGATTGCTGTAGATCCCGCCGTCATTCCTTTAGGATCCACGGTGTTCATCGAAGGCATTGGCATTCGAAAAGCGGAAGATATCGGATCGGCGATTCGCGGGTCTCGCATTGATGTCTTTATGAATGATTTGGGCGAAGCACAGGAGTTTGGTGTGAAAAAGAACGTGAAGGTGTACGTGTTAGATAGGGAAACCGTGTAGCAGTTAATATGAAGATAGGAAAGACCGACGTCATTGACGTCGGTCTTTCTTTCATTTTCAAGCATATATCTTTGGCTTATTAGTCGGTAAGAGTATGCAGATCCAACCAACCCAGTAAATCAGAAAGGAATTGCTCTCGTCCTAAGTCATCAAAAGGACGATGAAGCATCCTATCGTAAGCGTAGCTCTTTTTATCTTGCGAACCCACCAAGTGCAGGAATTGCTGAAGTTTCGCGGGGGGAGTCAATTTATCTTCTAAGCCATATTGCAGGAGAAGGGGGAGTTGAAACAATTGTGCTTGATTCAAGATTCTTGGAATGGCTTGGCTTAGTCCAAGGCCTAAACCTGGCGTTACGGTACTATGACGCAAAGGATCTGATTGCAGCTTCGCCGCCATGTCGGGATCTTGTGTTAATCCATCGACACTGCCTGATTTTTGAATGGTGAGTTGTGGTCTTATTTTCCCTAGAAGTTTAATGAGCCAGCTCTCAAAGGTCGTCATTTCATACGAAATCGCGGGAGCTACCAAAACGAGTCCATTAATCCCCGTGCCCCGATCGAGCACATAGTCCGCACTAATCACGCCACCCATACTGTGACCAATGATAAAGAGAGGCAATTCAGGATTTTCAGATAGGACGAGTTCTCTAAATAGATGCAGATCTCCTTTGTATTCATCCCACGAGCGTATAAATCCACGAATACCGGGGCTTTGCCCATGACCGCGCGAATCAGCCGAATAGACGATATACCCACCCTGTACGAGTGCGTTACACATATTGACTAATCCACCGCTGTGGTCGCCGTGACCATGGACAGCAATAATGGCGCCTTTGACTGGTACTTCTGACGGAGTGGCTCTTCTATAGAAAAGTCCAACCCCACCAATTCCCTGAAAAGTTCCCTCCGAGATGTTCACAAGAGAATCCTCCTTACGCAATAAAGCGAGATAGTTCAAACTAGCCCTTATTTTACCATACTTCCAAAATGACACTCACGATAATTTTAGCCATGCCATCAAGGGGAATGCCTGTCTATCATAGGTCGTAGACCCACCCCGACTAAGGTCTAGGAGTAAATACCGTCCACGGTCCGTTTTGGAAAGCCGCGATTTTACCTAGAATAAAGACATGAAGAAGACGACGACAAACAACGAAAGGCGGTGACGAAACGATGAAAAGAAATACAGGATTTGCCGCTCTGCTAATCGCATTCGGCGCACTGATTTTATTCAATAAGCTAGGTTTTCACTTAGGAGACTTTATTGGCTCGGTGATGGGATATGTAATTCCCCTCATTATGGTTGGACTGGGGTACCTAGGAATTAAGAACGATAAGAAAATAGGATGGGTAATTGCTGGTATCGGGATTATCATTCTAGTAAGTAAGCTAGCAGGTTGGATCATTATCCTTCTGGCAATCGGATTAATCGGATATGGATTTTCCATGTTGAAAGGAAGAACGGCTTAACGTAAGCAGTAAGAGAATCGAATACAGAGTGTGAAAAAGGTGGAGTGAAGATGAGCCTATTTAGGCGGATGAGAGATATAACCGTGGCAACTTTGAATGAGCATTTAGAGAAGTCGGAAGATCCGGTACGCTTGATTGACCAATACTTAGCGGCCCAACGTGAGCAGCTACTGCAGTCAGAAAGATTGTATCAGCAATGCGTAAGTCATGCAGCATCACTTCGGCAGCAATATTTAACCGCATTAGAGACGAAAGAAAAGCGCGAGCATCAAGCGCTGCTGGCTTTGAAGGCTGGCGAAGAGCACATGGCACGAATCGTGCTGCAAGAGAAGTTGCAAGCGGAAGAGAAAAGCGTGCAATATCATGATCTTTATGAGCAAGCGAAGCAGTCCATCCTTGAGCTTGATGAGGAGCTGCAACAACTGAAGGCGGATTACAAAGAAGTCGCAGACAAACGAAGCTACTACTTGGCTCGTATGGAGTCCGCTCGCTTGCAGCAGCGCATGCATGCTCGCAGCAGTGTCACACAAGATGGGGCACCGCGGATGTTCGGCCGATTGGAAGAGCGCGTATCCGATATGGAGCTGCACGCCAGGACGCTTCGCGACGTAAGGAAGATGGGTCGCGAAAGCTACTACAGTGGGGGTAACCCAGCTGTAGATGCGGAAATGGAAGCACTTCGCAATAGACTGAAACAGGAGGGAACACAGGATCATGAACAAACTATACCGCTCACGAAGAGATAAGAAATTAACGGGCCTATGCGGGGGACTTGCAGAAGCCATGAATGTAGATGTCACACTATTACGTTTACTAGTCGTGATCACCACGTTTTTTACCGGAGGCACCGTCATTTTCGTCTACTTTGTAGCGGCGATTGTCATTCCGAAGGAACCTGGGTTTGATCAGCCCCCATTTGATCCCTATGCAAGCTCGTATGGTCGTCAAAACTATCCAGGGGGAGCATGGAATCATCATAAATCCCATAACCACCACCAAGCGCCACAACCGACTAGCAAGTATGCTTCATATGAAGCTAGCCAACCAACGAACAACATCGATGAGATGATGAAAGACATTGAGAAGAAAGCTTTGCAAAGAGAAGTGGACGAACTAAGAGCCAAAGTCGCTCGTTTTGAAAAACAAACATTGGATAGTAAAAAAGGAGACGTGTAAACCATGGGTGTATTCACAAGAATGAAAGATATGACGAAAGCTTCAATTCACGAGGTATTAGATAAAATTGAGGATCCAATCGTAATGTTGAACCAATATCTGCGCGATATGGAGCAAGAAATTGCCCAGGCGGAAGTAACGGTTGCTCGCCAAATCGCAAGTGAGCGCAAGCTGAAGCAGCGCCTTGAAGAGTCCGTTCGCTTAGTAGCTGATCGTGAAGCGAAAGCTTCCGCTGCCATCAAAAACGGCCAAGAAGCCATTGCTCGTCAAGCAGTTGAAGAAAAGTTGTACCACGAAGATAAAATTGTTGAGTACTCAGATCTTCACGCTTCTGCGAAAGCACATGCCGATGAGTTGACGCAGCAATTGCACGAGATGAAAGATGAATTCTACAAAATGCGCAACAAACGCAACGAGCTTGTATCCCGTGCTCAATTAGCGAAAGCAAAGAAACAAATGGCGCAAGTATCCTACAACGGTGTGATCGAAAGCGGCAACGCATCCCGCGGCTTCCAGCGCATGGAAGAGAAGATCATTCAGCTTGAAGTTGAAGCTGAGATCGCTCGCAAGCCATACGTACCCGCTGGTGGGGTTGGCAGCTACACGCCGATCGACACAGCGAAGCAGGCTAAAGTAGATGAGCAGTTGAACCT
This sequence comes from Paenibacillus sp. 01T442, assembly GCF_056398345.1. Classification (NCBI taxonomy): domain Bacteria; kingdom Bacillati; phylum Bacillota; class Bacilli; order Caryophanales; family Paenibacillaceae; genus Paenibacillus; species Paenibacillus sp. 01T442. The sequence goes on along the minus strand of NZ_JBFTPF010000002.1, from coordinate 86,605 downwards.
GCTCAAAGAGAAATTGAACGGTCCAGCTGCTGAGTAGCAGCTTGGGTAGTGAAGTGCGGAAGCCCCTCCTGGTGAGGGGCTTTTTGCTGTGTTTGGGGGTGGTGCGGAACTCCTCAACACCAACAGCACGCCCTCACACCAAATGCCAATAACCCCTCCAGCCAGGCAAAGAACACTAGTCAATTAACAAGCGATCTCTACCAGTTAGTCCGCCTACCTGCGACCCATTGGATAAATCCAGTAGAATGCTCTCTCAAGTGGCTCAAAAGTGGATTAGATTGGACAAATCCACTCAAAATTCAAAAATAGCCCCTTTTTAACACCAAAACAGGTTATCCCACTGGATTTATCCAATGCAGGGATGAAATCTCCGCTTATTTTACTCATCCCATTGGATTTGTGTAATGGAGCTCGCCGTTCGGCGCCCAGCGCACGATGAGCCTGTCTCTCCCACCATGCGCAGACTGGTCTCGGAGTCAGCGCACGACGTCCTGTGCCCCACACTTAGCTCGAACCCCATGCTCGAATCAGAAGATTTTCAACGTTTTTGAAGAGATTTATCCACTCTCATTCCAACTTCTGGCAGGTAGAATGAACTCATGAACAAGGGACATGACGAACTGGGGTACGAGGTGAGATCGACGATGAGTGAGGAAGTTTTGCTCAGGATGGAAGGGATTGAGAAGCATTTTCCTGGTGTTCATGCGCTGCATCAGTGTCAGTTGGCGTTAGCTGCTGGTGAGGTGCACGCGCTAGTCGGTGAGAATGGGGCAGGGAAATCAACGTTGATGAAAATTGCCACGGGTGTGTACCAGAAAGACGAAGGCCGCATCTTGGTGAAGGGCAAGGAAGTGAATATCCCCCATACCAGAGCAGCGCAGCAACTGGGTATTTCGATGATTCACCAAGAGTTGAACCTGATGCCGGATTTGACGATAGCACAGAACATCTTCATCGGCCGCGAGCCGAGGCACAGCATCAAGCTATTCGTCGATGAGCGCAAGTTGAACGAGCAAGCGCAACTGCTCCTCGATCAGATGAACCTACAGCTAGATCCGCGAACGCTGGTTGCGGACTTGACGGTCGCGAAGCAGCAGATGGTGGAGATAGCGAAGGCGCTATCCTTTCAATCCGAGGTGCTGATCATGGATGAGCCGACAGCGGCGCTAACGCACGCGGAAATAGAGGAGCTGTTTCGCATCATCAACCAGCTGCGCGCAAGAGGCGTTGGAATCGTCTATATCTCTCACCGGATGGAAGAATTGAAGCGCATCAGCGACCGCATCACCGTCATGCGTGACGGCCGTTATATCGATACGGTGCAGACGCAGACGACAACCATCGATCAGATTATCGCGATGATGGTAGGGCGCGAGCTCTACGTCAGCCCGAATCAACAAACGACGACCGCCTCTAAGGCGAAGGTGCTGGAGGTTTCCAAGCTAAACCGCGGCTCGGCGGTGAAGGATGTGTCCTTCCATCTGGCCAAAGGCGAGATCCTCGGCTTCGCTGGCCTTATGGGAGCGGGGCGCACGGAGGTGGCGCGGGCGGTTTTTGGCGCAGACGCCATCGATTCTGGCGACATCCGCATCCACGGACAGCAGGTCCGTATTCAAACGCCGCATGACGCGGTGAGGCACGGTATCGGCTACTTGTCCGAGGACCGCAAGCGCTACGGGCTCATGGTGGACATGGATGTGAAAATGAACATCGCCTTGGCCTCTTACCGAAAAGCGCGGCGACTTGGCTGGATGCGTGACGGTGTTATCGCTCAAACAGCTAAACACTATGTGGAAGCGCTTCAAATMAAAACGCCGACCATCCACCAGCAGGTGAAATTCCTATCTGGCGGTAACCAACAGAAGGTTGTTATCGGCAAATGGCTGCACCGCAACTGCGATATTCTGATTTTCGATGAACCGACGCGGGGGATTGATGTGGGAGCCAAAACAGAGATTTACAAGCTGCTCGATGATCTCGCGGCACAGGGGAAATCGATCATTATGATCTCCTCGGAGCTGCCAGAAATATTACGTATGAGTCATCGCATCATGGTCATGTGCGAAGGTCGCATTACCGGTGAACTCACGCAGCAAGAAGCAACACAGGAAGCCATTATGAAATTCGCCACGATGCGGATCAGTTAGGAGGAGCCAGATGTCAACACGATTAGCACATGCCTACAAGAAAACCATTCCCACCTTGTCCAAACAAAGCGGGGCTGCACAGAAGCTACTGGCGTTCGCCAGCTTGATCATGCTCGTACTTATTTTTTCCATATCATCGAGCAACTTTTTCCAATTCGATAACCTAGTCGCGATCATGCTTTCCACCGCCGTTATTGGCGTTCTAGCCTTGGGCTCTACGTTCGTTATCATCACTTCCGGGATCGACTTAGCCGTGGGAACGGTCATGACATTCTCCGCCGTGATGGCCGGTGTAATCATCACAACATGGCAGCTGCCTATGCCGCTCGGTATCCTCGGAGGCATACTCGCCGGCGCAATCTGCGGTCTCATTAGCGGACTGCTCGTAGCCAAAATGAAAATTCCGCCCTTCATCGCGACACTCGCCATGATGATGGTGACAAAGGGCTTATCGCTAGTTATTTCAGGTGCGAAGCCGATTTATTTTAACGACACACCCGCATTTACGAAGATTTCAATGGGCTCGATCATCAGTGGCATTCCGAACGCGATTCTCATCTTCTTCGGAGCCGCGATTGTGGCCAGCATTATTTTAACCAAAACGATCATCGGCCGTTACAACTTTGCCTTAGGAAGCAACGAAGAGTCTACAAGACTCTCCGGTGTTAACGTGGACTACTGGAAAATCGTGATTTACACACTGACAGGTGTGTTCAGCGGAATTGCCGGCATTATGATGGCCTCCAGGCTCAACTCTGCACAGCCCGCACTCGGATCCGGTTATGAATTGGAAGCGATTGCAGCTGTTGTTATCGGGGGAACATCCCTCAGCGGGGGCAAGGGCTCCATCCTTGGAACGGTCATCGGGGCGCTGATCATGAGCGTGTTGACGAATGGACTGCGGATTTTATCCGTGAAGCAAGAGTGGCAGACGGTCATCGTAGGTATCGTGATTGTGTTGGCAGTTTACGCTGATATGATGCGCCGTCGCAAGAAATAACCTTGGTATTTACTCCATTTGGAGTCCTATACAAACCAAACCAAATTAGGAATAAGGGGCGATCAACCGTGCAAAAACGGACTAAGAAATTGGCAGTAGCGTCATCGTTAATCTTGCTATCCGCTATCGTTTTGAGTGCATGTGGTTCCACTTCTACGAAAACAGCAACATCAACAGCAGGAACAACGACAACAACTGTGAAATCAGATAAGATCTACATTCCTGTCATCTCCAAGGGCTTCCAGCATCAGTTCTGGCAAGCGGTGAAGCAAGGTGCTGAGAAAGCAGCGAAGGAATTCAATGTAGAGATTACGTTTGAAGGTCCTGAGACGGAAACGCAAGTGGATAAGCAAATCGAAATGCTGCAAGCGGCACTGGGCAAAAAGCCTGCGGCTATCGCTTTCGCTGCACTTGACAGCAAAGCAGCGTCACCGCTGCTAGAGAAAGCGAAAGCGGGCAAAATCCCGATTATCGGTTTCGACTCTGGTGTCGATAGCGATATTCCGGTAACGACTGCCGCTACGGATAATAAAGCCGCTGCTTCACTGGCTGCTGATAAAATGGCTTCACTCATTGGGAACGAGGGCGAGATTGCACTGGTTGTTCATGATCAAACGAGCCGTACGGGCGTTGATCGCCGCGACGGCTTTGTGAACCAGATTAAAGCGAAATACCCGAACATCAAAATTGTAGATACACAATACAGTGGTGATCCACTGAAAGCAACAGACTTGTCTAAAGCGATCATCCAAGCTCACCCGAATATCAAAGGAATTTTCGGTTCTAACGAAGGTGCAGCTATTGGGGTTATTAACGGGATTACAGAAAGTAAAAAAGACGGCAAAATCGTCGTTATCGGCTTCGACTCTGGTAAACAACAAATGGATGCGATCCGCAGCGGTAAAATGGCTGGAGCGATTACGCAAGATCCGATCGGCATCGGCTATTGGTCCGTGAAAGCGGCTGTGCAAGCGATCAAAGGCGAAACAGTCCCGAAAAATATCGACACAGGCTTCCACTGGTATGACAAAACAAACATTGATGCAGCGGATATCAAGCCGCTATTATACGAATAAAAGCTTCTAATAAAAAGCATCGTTCACGTTAACATGGTGAATGATGCTTTTTTGTCTGCGTAGTTAAGCGCTCGGGATGATTGTTGATTCATACTTGTTAAAGTGTAGAATTAAATTTAAAATCTGACAGAGATCCATACATCGTTCAATTTAAAAGTGGGAAGCTATGTATAGTCCACAAAGGAGTAAGCCATGGAGACGTATTGCAAGGTGTTAATTGTTGATGATGAGATGCTGGTGCGTCAAGGAATCAGACATCTTCTCGATTGGGAAAGCGAAGGCTTTAAAATTGTCGGCGAGGCATCGAACGGTAAGGATGCCCTTGATATGGTGAAACAACTCGAACCCAACATGATCCTGACGGATATCGTTATGCCGGTCATGAGTGGGGAGGAATTGGTCCGAGTTGTGAAAGGCTTATATCCGGAGATTGAAATTGTGGTTCTCAGCAGCTACGGTGAATTTGAGTATGTACGCTCCACGTTTCAGAGTGGTGTAGCAGATTATTTATTAAAGCCCAAATTAGATGCGAAGTCGCTGCTAGCCGTCTTAAAAAAGACGGTAGAGGGGATGCCAGCCTTTCGACACATGGACTTTACGAATGAAAAAGGACAGTCCATTGACTATGTGCTGGACAGGCTGATTTCCGGCTATGCCATGGAGGTTGATAGTGCGGAGATAAAGACCCTTTTCCCGTATCCATGTTTCGTTCTACTCGTTGTAGATAGGCAAGATAGCTCATCCGCGATGAAACGTAACGAGGAATGGATCGAAGCCTTTCTGAAAGGTATGGTTCAGGATGTTAAGGAACCGTGCATCATTCATCGCCTTTCACATCAAGACAGTCATATCCGGTTTTTGCTAAATATAGAGCATGCTGGCCGAATGGAGGTCATTCATATGGCCGAGCAATTAGTACAATCCAGCGTAATGGCGGGTTTATCCTTTTATGGGGCACTTAGCAAGAATTTTACGCAAATTACAGAACTTCATGATGTGTATACGCATGATATTCTCAAAGTGTTGGATCACCGTTTCTTTCTGTCGGATCAACAACTGTTCTTTGCTGACGAACTGTTGGAGCATGAAGGGAATGGCGATACGTTTGATTCGGAGGCGTTTACTGCGGAGCTGAATCGTCAAGATTTTCAACAAGCTTTTGGGCGTCTCAGCCATTATGTAGACACCATGCCTGACAGGCTGGATACGGATATGTTTGAGTTTAAGTCTTTTTTAGGTCACAGCCTATTCAATATTATTGTTTCTTTACTGCATTTTCACTACGAGGCTAGAACGCTGGATGATGCGAAGTATGAGTATTTCCGTGCCATTCATGAGGCCAAACATATTGGGGAAGTGCGTTCTCTTTTGGCCAAATTCCTGAATGAGGCGACAGATTGTGTGACAGGAAACAAAACAAATTCTCCAGGCATACAGAAGATTTTATTGTATCTGGATGAGCACTTCACTGAACCTCTCACGCTGACAGAAGTAGCCAAACAATTTCATTTCAACCCATCGTATCTATCCAATTATTTTACCATTCATAATAAAGAAGGATTTAATGAGTATTTGAATCGTATTCGGATTGAACGTGCATGCGAATTATTAAGGGATAATGCGCAAATTTCGATTTCGGAAATCAGCAGTCTTGTTGGATACTCGGATCACAGTTACTTCACGAAAGTGTTTCGGAAGTTGATGGGGACTTCACCTAGCCACTATCGAAAAAAATAAAGAAGGGAATCATCAAACCTATGGGGGCGTGGCTCAAACGGATCTCTGATCTAAGTTTATTTAGTAAATTATTTCTTGTCATGGTGCTTAGCATGATTACGGTTACGGTGGCGACTTCTTGGGTTACCGTGCAAATGTCGGAGAAACTTTTTGTGCAGACATTCAGTATCACGAATTCAAAAATCATCGAGCAAATTAAAAGCGGTCTGGATTCCATTCATTATTCGAATGTCAATATAGTCATTAACACCGCGCAAAGTGGTGCGATTAAACGTTTTCTGACAGAAGGGGATGTTGATTCGGTAACCAACTCCAAAGTAACCTTCGACATGAGCGAGCAGATGAAGCGAATCCAGTCGGGTATTGGAGCCAAGAACATTGGGATGATCATTTCAGGTATTAATGGCAAAAGCTTTAAGAGCGACCGGACTTATTGGTCCGGTTCTTCGGCGGATTTAGGGCGAAATCCGATTACACAAGAGTCGCGGAACCAGCCAGGACGTCTGTTGTACAGTTATTTAGGTGAAGGAACTCCGGGTTCTGGGGATCAAGGCCTTGTTGCCGTCAAAACGCTAACTGATTCTGGCAGTAAAGAAGGGTATGGGACGCTTTATATCTTCCTGAAAGAAAACGATTTAAGATCCATTTATGCCAGCTTTACAAGTGCTGGGAATGATGTGATGATCTTGGATCGTCAAGGTCTAATCATTTCTAGCAACCGAGCGGAGTTGATCGGAACAACATCGAAATCGCTTTTAGAGAGCGCACAGAGGATTCAGCAGCAGGGTCTGGCTAAGGATGAAATAAGGATGTCCGGTAAGGATGTCATGGTATTGGCTGGCGATTTGCCATTGTACGACTTTTACATCATGAATGTCATTGATAAGGATGCAGCCCTTGGTCAAATGCTCAACAGGAAAGCGATTTTCTTCATTGTTGCGGGGATCGTGGCTTTGGCTGTGCTCGTTGTGTATGTGATCACGCGGAGGTTGACGCTCTCGCTAAGAAAGCTCGTTAAGAAAATGTCGACGGTGACGAAAGAGAATTTTCACAATTATATGGCGGTTACGGGCACCTATGAGACAAGGGAGCTTAGTCGCTCCTTCAATTTTATGCTCGACGAGTTGAACGACTATATCAGTCAACTTGTTGATACGCAGAAGGAGCAGCGTAAAGCAGAATTGGCTGCGTTGCAGCAGCAGATTAATCCGCATTTTTTATATAATACACTGGCTTCCGTTAACATCCTCGTTCAGCGAGGGAGCCAAGAGACCGCCACGCAAACGATTCATGCGCTCATTTCTCTCCTGCAGAATACGATCAGCAATGTCAAAGAAACGATTCCCGTTGTGCAAGAGTTGGTGAACTTAAAGCATTATGTGTTCATTAATCAGATTCGTTATGGTCAAGGGATTAAGGTCGATTACTTTGTTTCACCAGACTGCTTGCCTGCGCAAGTGCCTAATTTGATGCTGCAACCTTTTATCGAGAATGCTTTTTTTCATGCTTTTAATAAGAAGGGTACCGGATATATTTACGTCATCATCACGAAAGAGAGAGATACGCTGCACTGTGAAGTGGTTGACAATGGGGATGGCATGGAACTTTCGGACAAAGCGGACGAGATACCGAATCCCACAAGTGCGAGGCAATTGTTCACAGGGATTGGTATTCGTAATGTTCATGATCGCCTGGTTCTTTTGTACGGTGAAGAGTATGGGGTTACGATAACAAGCACATTGGGACAGGGAACGAAAATATCTATTAATCTTCCATGGCGTACAGATCAGTACACGTAGAAGTATAAAAAACTAAAATAAATACAAAATATAAAAATAATACAAATGAGCAAGTAAGGATGGGATTACAGATACAATAAAAACGCTAATTTCAGCAAATTTCGTTCTAACAAGACAAATTGCCCAAATGATATTATTTATAAGTAAGCACTTACAAAATTAAATCATCCAGGGGGATCACATGAAGAAGAAAATTTCTACGGTTTTACTTGCAAGTTTTATGCTTTTGACGGCATGTTCAAGTAATTCGTCAGACACATCATCAACGACTACTCCTAGTGGCGGTGCAGCGAGCACTAGTAAAGAAATTACAGTTTGGGCATGGGATAAGAACTTTAATATTGCAGCAATGAACCTTGCGAAAGACGCTTATGTGAAGGATCATCCTGATGTGAAAATCAACGTTGTTGAATATGCGCAAGATGACATTATTCAAAAGATGAACACTGGTTTGAACTCCGGTTCAAAGTCAGGCCTGCCGAATGTGGTATTGATTGAAGATTATCGTGCGCAAAGCTTTTTGAAAACATATCCAGATGCATTTGCTGATATGTCCGCATCCATTAAAGCTTCGGATTTCGCTGAATACAAGTTAGGTCCAACAAGCTTGAACGGTAAACAATACGGTGTACCATTTGACTCTGGCGTAACAGGTCTTTATGTTCGCAGAGATTACTTGGAACAAGCAGGCTACAAGGTTGATGATTTGAAAAATATCGACTGGCAGAAATTCATTGAAGTCGGTAAAGCTGTTAAAGCCAAAACCGGTAAAGATTTACTGACACAGGATCCCAATGATCTTGGCTTAATCCGTATGATGATTCAATCTGCAGGCGCTTGGTATCTGAAAAGTGACGGCACGACGCCGGATCTGAAAGACAACGCTGTGTTAAAGGAAGCATTCGAGACGTACAAAGAAATCATGAATGCGAACATCGTTAAAATCAATTCGGATTGGAACTCCTTCCTAGCTGGTTTCAATAGCGGTGCTGTTGCTTCTGTTCCGACAGGTAACTGGATTACGCCGTCGATTAAATCACAAGCTGATCAATCCGGTAAATGGGCAGTTGTTCCTTTTCCTAAGTTGAAAAACACAGCTAGTTCCGTTAATGCATCTAACCTTGGAGGAAGCTCCTGGTATGTATTAAACAGCACTGGTAAAGATACGGCTGCTGATTTCCTTGGGAAAACACTCGGTTCTGATGTGAATTTGTATCAAAAATTAGTAACAGACGTAGGGGTTGTTGGTACTTATAAACCTGCTGCACAAGGTGAAGCTTATACGAAAGCCGACGATTTCTTCGGAGGTCAGAAGGTAATTTCTGATTTCGCAACATGGACGGCGCAAATTCCTAAAGTCAACTATGGTCTGCATACGTATGCGATTGAAGATATTCTCAAAGTTGAGATGCAAAACTTCCTGAAGGGCAAAGACATCGCGAAAGTATTCAGTGATGCTCAGTCTCAAGCAGAATCCCAACTTAAGTAAGTTTCTCTTCCCATTAACCTATGGAACGCTGACCTCTGAATTGCGAAATATGCAAAGCAGGGGACAGCGTTTCGATTTTTCATCGTAAATAATGGAAGGATTTGAATTTAATGAACTACTCGATGCGTAGCCGTGCAAAGCTTACGGGATGGCTGTTTATCTCTATTGCCGTATTGATGATTTGTTTGTTTTACTTTTATCCAATGATTCAAGCACTGCTGCTTTCCTTTAAAACAGGCGCGGGTGCCAATCTACATTTCAATGGGATAAGCAACTATAAACGGCTCTTTAGTGATAAGACATTCATCACTGCTGTTAAGAATACGTTTATCTATTTGATTATTCAGGTGCCGGTCATGATCATTCTGTCGATGATGATTTCCGTCTTGTTGAATGATAGCAAGCTTCGTTTCAAAGGCTTTTTCCGTACAGCAATTTTCTTGCCCTGCGTGACTTCACTTGTAGCTTACTCCGTTGTTTTCAAGTACTTGTTTGGCAATGATGGTTTGATTAATATGGCTTTAATTAAGATTCACTTGATTTCACAGCCCATCGCATGGATTTCTGATCCTTTTTGGGCGAAAATTACGATTATCCTTGCCATTACATGGCGCTGGACAGGATATAATATGATTTTTTTCCTTTCCTCTTTACAAAACATTGATAGTTCTATTTATGAAGCAGCTCGTATTGACGGAGCCTCTGCGTTCAAACAGTTTTTCTTTATTACGTTCCCAATGCTGAAGCCTATTGTACTCTTCACGTCCATTACCTCGACGATTGGTACGCTGCAATTGTTCGATGAGATTATGAATATTACGAAGGGTGGACCAGGTAATTCTACCCTCTCCATATCGCAGTACATCTACAATCTTTCCTTTAAATACACACCTGATTTTGGCTATGCAGCAACAGTTTCCTACTCGGTTGTAGTCATGATCATTGTGTTATCTGTCCTTCAAATCAAATTGGCAGGTGATAAAAAATGATAGGTTTAAGACGTACAATCATCTATGTCTTCCTTTTTGCCGTGGCGATTATCTCCATTTTTCCATTCCTATGGATGGTCATTAGTTCCACGAATCTGTCTGTGGACGTTACACAGGGCAGAATGTTACCAGGATCGCATTTTATGGACAACTTTCATAAATTAACAGAATCGATTAATCTCGTTCCTGCACTTTGGAATTCCTTGCGGATATCGTTGTCTACAACGATCTTAGCCTTAGTCGTTGCTTCGCTGGCAGGCTATGCCTTCGAAATTTATCGGAGCAAAGCCAAGGATATCGTGTTCAATATACTGCTTGTCTCCATGATGATTCCGTTCGCGGCGTTGATGGTTCCGCTTTACCAAATGTTTTCGAGCCTATCGCGTGCGGTTCCATTTATCGGGATTAACACGATGAACGCGGTTGTCCTACCGACATTTACGACAGCGTTTCTCATCTTCTTCTTCCGCCAAAGCACAAAAATGTTTGCGAAGGAGCTGCTAGAAGCGGGGCGTATTGATGGATTGACCGAATTAGGATTGTTTTTCCGCGTGTATATGCCGACTATGAAAACAACGTATTCAGCAGCCGCTATCATTACCTTTATGTCAAGTTGGAATAATTACTTGTGGCCGCTTATTGTCTTGCAAACACCGGAGAAACGAACAATTCCTTTGTTAATTTCGAATTTGGGTTCTAGTTATTCACCGGATTTTGGGGTGATCATGACCGCTATTGTGATCTCAACACTGCCGACTGCGCTTGTCTTTTTCTTGATGCAGAAACAATTTGTCGCGGGTATGGTTGGTTCTGTGAAATAGTACGTAATTAGAGACCCTTTTTGGGTCTTATTTTTTGGGAGGCGTAGAAAAATGAAACATTCGGTACCAAGCCTTGATTGGCTTCAAGATGTACGTGTATTCAAAGTGAACCGCGTGGATGCCCATTCGGATCATCGTTATTATCATTCGATGGCGTCTGCGGAGGCAGGCGCACCGATGGACATGCGGCATAGTTTGAACGGGCGTTGGCAGTTTAGTTACGCGGTTAACCCCGCTAGCCGCGTGCAGTCTTTTTATCAAATGGATTATAACTGCGCGGCTTGGGAGCATATCCAAGTGCCTGGTCATATCCAGCTTCAAGGCTGGGGTCAGCCACAATATGTCAACACGATGTATCCGTGGGATGGCGTAGAAGCGCTTCGTCCTCCTCACATTTCACAAGAGCATAACCCAGTTGGCAGTTATGTGAAAAATTTTGAATTGCCTGAAACGATGATTGGCAAACCTGTCTATATTTCGTTTCAAGGCGTTGAATCAGCCTTCTACGTTTGGCTTAACGGCGAATTTATCGGTTACAGCGAAGATAGCTTTACGCCAGCCGAGTTTGACTTAACGCCACATATTCGTGAAGGTGAAAATAAACTCGCTGTAGAGGTCTACCAACGAAGCACAGGAAGCTGGCTGGAAGATCAGGATTTCTGGCGGATGTCGGGGATTTTCCGCGATGTGTATTTGTACACCGTACCTAAAGTCCACGTTTGGGAAATGCGTGTAAAGGCAGATTTGGATGATGCGTATGAGCAAGGGCTGCTTGAGATTGAGCTCAAGCTTCGCAATGAACATACGGAAACTGTCCGCGCTAAGCTTGAGCTAAAGGATGCTGAAGGGCAAATTTGCCTCACCGAAGAAGGCGAGTTCCGCGAAGGCAACCTTATCTTCAACCTTTCTGCAGGTACTGTTCAACCTTGGAGTGCGGAAAGCCCTTATTTATATGCCGCGTGCATCTCGATTTACGATGAGAGCGGAAATTTAATTGAAGCTATCGTTCAGAAGACAGGGTTCCGTCGTTTTGAAATGAAAGACAAGCTGATGTGCATCAATGGGAAACGGATCGTTTTCAAAGGTGTCAATCGACATGAGTTCAACAGCCGCAGCGGACGTGCGATTACGAAGCAGGATATGTTGTGGGATATTCAAACGCTTAAGCGCAGTAACATTAATGCGGTCCGCACATCTCACTATCCGAACCAGACGCTTTGGTATGAGCTTTGTGATGAGTACGGGGTCTATGTCATTGATGAGATGAATTTAGAGACGCATGGCTCATGGCAGAAAATGGGTGCAGTTGAACCTTCCTGGAATATTCCAGGTAACGATATGGAGTGGCAAGACATCGTCATGGATCGTGCGATATCGATGGTGGAGCGGGATAAGAATCATCCATCGATTCTCATTTGGTCTTGCGGTAACGAATCCTATGCAGGTCAAGTTATTCTGAATGTGTCCAACTACTTCCGTGAAACGGATCCTACACGACTTGTTCACTACGAAGGTGTTTTCTACGATCGCAATTATGATGCGACCAGCGACATGGAAAGCCGGATGTATGCGAAGCCAGCGGATATTGAAGCGTATCTCAATAGCCAGCCGAGCAAACCGTACCTTAGCTGCGAATATATGCACGCGATGGGGAATTCCGTCGGAGGTCTTCATAAATATACGGAGCTTGAGAACAAATATCCGATGTACCAAGGCGGCTTTATTTGGGATTATATCGATCAGGCGATTGTGAAAAAAGACCGAAACGGCCGTGAGTTTCTGGCGTACGGTGGTGATTTCAAAGATCGTCCAACTGACTATAGCTTCTGCGGTAATGGTCTCGTCTTTGCTGATCGTCAAATCACACCTAAAATGCAGGAAGTTAAATTCCTTTATCAGAATATCAAGCTGGAGCCAACCAGAACTCATATTAACATTGTGAATGAAAATTTATTTGCGAACACAGATGATTTGGTGTTAGTGTACCGACTTTTCCATGAGGGGAAAGAAATTGGCGCTGGGCAAGCGAACATCGAAGTCGAAGCGCAGAGTGAATTCAGTCTGCCAATTGAATTGCCGGATGTAGATGGAACACCAGGTGAGTACTGCATTCAGGCTTCTTTAGTTCTGAGAGAAGCTACACTATGGGCTGATGCTGGATTTGAAACGACGTTTGGTCAAACGACGTTTGTGGTTGGGGCAAACCGTCAGAATGAGCAGCCATCAGGTGAAGTTGTCGTCGTTGAGGGCGATGTGAACATGAGCGTGACAGGGAAAGGCTTCACGGCCATTTTCTCGAAGCAGGTAGGATCGCTCGTTTCGCTTAAATACGAGGGACGTGAAATGATCGCGATGCCGCCTGCGCCATTATTCTGGCGTGCTACCACGGATAATGACAAAGGAACCGCAATGAGCTTTACGGCCGGAGCCTGGTATGCCGCTAGTCTGGCGCGCAAATGCGTCAATTGGGAATTGCGTCAAGAACAAGGTTCAGCAACCGTTGTTTTTGATTACAAATTCAGCATCAACGCTGAAGTGACCGTTCGCATCGCGTACACCGTATTAGCGAATGGAACGATTCGCGTGAATACGCAGTACAAGGGTGCCGCGGGTCTGCCGAATTTGCCGATACTCGCTGTATCGTTCAAGATGTCTGCGGATTATAATCAATCCGAATGGTATGCGATGGGACCTGAAGAAAACTATATCGACCGCAATTTCGGTGCTCGATTGGGCGTATTTAGCCGTCCGGTGAATCAATTGCCTACCCCTTATCTGGTTCCACAGGAATCAGGCAACCGCACTGGTGTCCGCCGTGTGAATGTGACGGATGTTGCTGGTATCGGTCTGTCGATTCAGTCAGATCCACTAGCGCCAGTTGAGTGCAACTTGTCTCCGTACACGGCATTTGAACTCGAGCATGCGGACCATGCTTTTGAGCTGCCGGAGGTTCATTATACCGTTGTGACCGTTGCAGGCAAACAAATGGGTGTTGGCGGCGATGACAGCTGGGGTGCACCTGTCCATGAAGAATATCAGATTCCAGCGGATCAAGAGATGGAATTTGAGTTCTTCTTGTCTAGTCATAACAGATCTTCACAAGGGTAAAGGAATACGATTGAGTAAGCGAAGGGCTGCCGTTAGGCAGCCTCTTTTGTGTGTCTAAATGTAATTGTTATCAGCGTGGATTAGGGTGTGAGGCGTTGCTCCTGGTGCTGATGCAGGCACAAATACCTGCACTAGCCATGGGGCATCCTGGTCAAGCGAATAACTGGATTTTCTGTAGCTAATTCAAGCGAAATCACGGGATTTCGTCAAATAACTGGATTTCCTCCCGTTATTTCAGGCCAATTTCGCCAAATGGGACTTTTCGAGCAAGATTAGATGTAGAAATTCCAGTTAAACTCTCCGCAGGCTAGATTTACCCGGAATTAGATGTAGGAATCCAGTTAATCCCCCAAAGCTATCTGGCCTGGAACGCAGAAGCAGTAGATGTTTTTCTTAAATTGGCAACGCATTGACGATGTGGCGGGGGATGCATTGCCAGTTCTTGGGAGCGACGTGTACAATACACATAGAGCCTAATTCGATTTCGCCAGAGGTGAACGGACCATGTACACAATCATCATGATCGATGATGAGGATGAAGTCAGAGAAGGCATCAAGAAGAAGACGAACTGGGAAGCCTGCGGCTTCCAGCTGGTTGGCGATTACGATAACGGCCGTGACGCCTATGAGGCGGTTGAGCGGCTGCAGCCAGATGTTGTTATTACCGACATTAATATGCCATTCATGGACGGACTTCAGCTCACGGAGCGGATTGTCGCCAAGTACCGTACTATTAAAGTCGTCATTGTAACCGGTTACGAGGATTTTGACTATGCGAAGCAAGCCATTAAGCTGAAGGTCAAAGACTATTTGCTGAAGCCGATCAATAGCGCAGAATTCACGGAATTTCTGCAGAAGCTATGTCTAGAGCTGGATGAGGAGCGCAAACAGCGTGAGGACATCACGTTCCTTCGTGATCAATTCCAAGAGAGCATGCCTTTGCTGCGCGAGCGGTTTCTGGAACGGTTGGTCACGTCAGGCATGCGGAAAGACGAGATCGAGCGKAAGCTGCCTATGTTTGGTCTGCACTTAGAGGGGGCGGGACATACTGTCCTAGCACTCGACATAGATGATTTTGGGAGGGCGCTGTACAGCGACCAAGTAGCGGAAGAGGAACTGCTGCGATTTGCGGCTTATAATATTTTGCATGAAATTGTAGAGAAGGAACATGGCGGTACGGTTTTTCGGACCCGTGATGATAAGCTTGTCGGACTCGTTTCGGGCAACGAGGATCAGGTGGAAGTCATCTGTCAGACGCTTGCGGAGCAAGCCAGAACCAGTATTGAGAAATATTTGGGTATGACTGTCACGGTAGGCATTAGCCGCATGTACAAGGGATTGCTGGAGCTATCGAAGGCTTTTCAAGAGTCGCTTGCTGCCTTGGATTACCGCTTTATGTTAGGGAATAATCGCATCATCGCCATTGGAGATATGGAGTTCGGGAGCAGTCAAGATAACTCGAGCTATTTACGTACAGAGAAGAGATTGATCGCAGCGATCAAAACAGGTGAAAAGACGGCCATCACGAACACCCTGCACGAGTGGATCGACGATTTGAAGAAGTCAGCGTGTCCGATGGAATCTTGCTACGGCAAGCTGCACAAATTGCTCGTCGCCCTGATGAATGCTGGGGTGGAAACAGGGCTGGATGAAGGAGTCGTGCTAGGCGATCATTCGTCCATGGAACTCTATACACGCAAAACATTGGATGATGTGCGACTATGGCTGGAGGCCATTTGTTTAACCTTCGTAGATCGGCTTGCAGAGAAGCGTACCCATGTGTCGGGGGCACAGTTGGAGTCGGCTGTGGCCTATATCCATGAGCATTATGCTGATGAGCAGCTTTCGCTGCAGCAGGTGTGCAATCATATCTATATGAGCATGAGCTACTTCAGCGCCTTATTTAAGCCGTATACGGGGGAGACTTTCATTGAGTATGTGACCCGATACCGGCTGGATAAAGCCAAAGAAATGCTAGCAACCACGCAACTCAAAACCTATGAGCTTGCAGCGAAGGTAGGTTATGGCGATCCGCAATATTTTAGTGTTATTTTCAAAAGACATACGGGTATGACCCCGAAGGAGTTCAGAGCCGCCAACAAGGCTGGGCTGAGCTTATGAGAAGTCTGCTTCGTTCTTTTCAATTCAAAAGCATTCATACGAAGTTCGCGTTGGCTTTCTCCTGTTTAATTTTATGTACAACCGTCATTCTTAGCTATAGCGCCTATCGGCTCTCGACCGTCGCTGTAACCGATGCCTCGCTGACGTATACAAACCAATTGATCGAGCAAGTGAATAAGAACATTCAAACCTACATTGGCAATATGGAGAGCATTTCGACTCTTTCTTTGAGCAACACGGATCTGAAGCAATATCTCTCTTTGAAAAATCCGGAGGATACGGAAGCGCAGCAGTTGAAACGCCAGATCAGCAGCTATTTCAGCACAATCGTGGCATCACGAAATGATATCGCTTCCATTGTGTTCATCGGTTCGAATGGTGCTGTTGTATCGGATCGGGTGTCACCCGAATTTAAGTCTTATGCCGAGTTGATTTCACAGGAATGGTACACCAAAGCGAGCAGGAGCAAGGGAGATATCGTCATTTCCTCGTCGCATGTGCAGCATGTGTATCAAAATGAATATAAATGGGTCGTTTCGATCTCGAAGCAGATGCCAAGTCCGGGGCCAGGCGGCGCAAGCGGGGTGCTGCTCGTTGACCTGAACTTTAACCTCATTAATGATTTGTGCAATCAAATTCAGTTGGGTCAGCGGGGGTACGTATTCATTCTCGATCAGAGCGGCGATCTCATTTATCATCCTCAGCAGCAGCTGCTGTATTCGGGCTTGAAGTCCGAGGATATTCGTGCATTGATGCAGGCCAAGGATAGTACGTTCGAGACGGCGGCGACGGATGAAAATAAGATCTATACCGTGCGTACAGCGAGCTTTGGTTGGAAAATGATTGGCGTAACCTATGCCGGTGATCTCAGCGGGAACAAAAAAGAGATGCAGCTGACATCCGCGATGTGGGGAGGGATTGCGCTTATTATTGCGCTGGCAATCTCGATTTGGCTGTCTATCACGTTGACCAAACCGATTAAACAGCTCGAAGTGCACATGAAGCAGGTGGAGAAGGGGAACTTCGATATCCGTGTCGATGTGGAAGGCGCGAATGAGATTAGCAAGCTGTCGCGGACGTTTAATCTGATGATTAGCAAAATCAAAGAGCTGATGAGCCAGACGGTACTGGATCAGGAGGTCAAACGGATTAGCGAGCTGAAGGCCCTGCAGGCGCAGATTCAGCCTCATTTTCTATATAATACACTCGATTCGATTATTTGGATGGCCGAGATGGGGAAAGTCGATGATGTTGTGACGATGACTTCGGCCTTGTCCAAGCTGCTGCGTTCGAGCATTAGCAAAGGGGAGGAACTCGTTCCTATCCGTGTGGAATTGGCTCATATTGAGAACTATTTAACGATACAAAATATCCGTTACCGCAATAAATTTACGTACGACATCGAGGTGGAAGCGGATCTATTGGAGGATCGTAGTTTGAAAATCGTGCTGCAGCCGCTCGTGGAAAATGCGATCTATCATGGCATGAAGCATTTGGCAGAAAGCGGGCATATTCGGATTACCGGGCGGAAGCGGGACGGTGTCATCGAGTTGAAGGTCATGGATAACGGCGTAGGAATGAGCGAGGATCAGTTGAACTCATTAAGACTGAAGACGACACATCAATCGCAATCAGGCAAAGGATTCGGTTTGCTTAATGTGAATCACCGGATTCAACTATACTTTGGCGAGCTGTACGGATTGCAATTCGAAAGCGAACTCGAAGAGGGGACGACAGTCACGATTACGTTTCCTGAAATGCCGCCGATTCTGGGTCAAAGTGAAGGTTAGAAGTGAGGTGTTCTTTTGAAAATTAGAGTGAGTGCTGTTCTGATTACGCTTGCTTCTGCTGTTATTCTGATCGCGGGATATCTGATCTACGCTAACGATTTCGGTGCCAAGAATAATGCCATTATTGTGATCCCCAAGACGATTGATCCCCATGTGGAATTCTGGCAGGTATTGAATCAAGGCGTATTCGCAGCCGCGAAAGAGTATAATGCAGAGATTAAGATCATGGGAACCGCATCGGAATCACAAATCGAGGAACAGATTAAGCTTGTAGAACAAGCGATAGCGGAGAAGCCGAAGGCGATCATCCTGGCGGCGACGGATTACAATCGGTTAGTTCCTGTTGCGCAGAGTGCGATAGATGCAGGAATTACGCTGATCACGGTCGATTCGGGTCTTGCGGGCGGCGTGTCGGAGAGCTTTATTGCAACGGATAATTACGCGGCAGGACGCAAAGCTGTGGAAACGATGAAGGGCTATGTGCAGGGGCCAGCAACCTATGCCATTGTTAGCTTTGTAAAAACCTCCAACACCCAGATGGATCGGGAGAATGGCGTGCGAGATGGGTTGAAAAGCGATACGTCCATTAAGTTGCTGGATACGTTGTATAGCAATGGCTCGGAGGACAAGGCGTATGAGCTGACAAAGGAGCTGCTAAACGAGCATTTAGATATCAGAGGCATATTTGGCTTGAATGAGCCATCTACCATGGGCGCGGCGCGTGCGTTGAAGGAATTGGATCCCGACCGCAATATTAAACTTGTCGGCTTTGACAGCTCCATGAATGAAATATCGTTCCTTGAAGCAGGGATTTTGCAAGGGACGGTCGTGCAGAAGCCTTTTAACATGGGATACCTCGCTGTCAAAACCGCACTCCTGGCTCATCGTGGGGAAACGGTTAAACGGGTGGTGGATACGGGCTCTGAGGTTATCACCAAGGAAAACATGTATACGAATGAGAATCAGAAGTTGTTGTTTCCTTTTGTCGGGAAATAGGATAGGAAGAAAGAACCCTGGGAACGCGCATCAGTAATTTCGTGGGATTTAGACAAACGTTCACGCTCTTCTGCAAAATTTCCCAGGAAATAGTAAGCGTTTTGTCGAAAGTTAAGCGCATTAATGATACATGGAAAGGGAAAATGGAGGTCACCTATGCCTGAAGTGGTACAAATCGGACCGCTGCAATTGCAGGGGCAGTTAGTTGCGTTGTTGTTGGCTTGTGTGCTAGGGTTTTGGCTGATGCGACGTGTAGTGCGGCAATGGAATCGGGTAGAGTTGGAAGTGCCTGATACGGATCGGGCAGTCGCAAAAGGGTTGGATGATCTGATTTTGAATAGTGTCTTGATCGTGTTTTTTACATGGCGCTTGGGTAGTCTGTTGACGCAGCCATCCCTGCTATGGGAGAGCCCAATGAAGCTGCTTATGACAGCAGGCTCTAAAATGGAGATCGTAGTAGGCATAGTATTAGCGTATATCTACCTAACATATCAGGTGCGTAAACATGGCATTGTTTGGCGAGTTTTACTGGATATGCTCGCGATCGGTGCGGCGTCAGCCATGTTCCTTTATGCGGCTTTGATGCCTTCTTTCGGACTTCCAACTCTGTTGCCCTGGGGGATTGGTGTGGAAGGTACGGTGTCGAGATTTCATCCCCATCATGCGTACCTGGCGATCTTATTAGTGCCGTTACTGGTGTGGCAGCAACTGTGGACAGCTCGTTCGACAACGGTTCTAGGAACAGGCAAGCTGCTGAAGATCACCTTGTTCTATGGTGGTGCAGCGGGGATGATCGCGAGCTATTTCGCATTGGCGGAGCCAACCGCGGTGTATCTCACCCCTGTGCAGTTGTTGAATTTACTCATGCTGATTATTGGAATGAATCTCCCTATTTTGTCACATACTACGGGCAGAAGGGAGCTGATGGATATGAGTCAGAATGATTCCAAAACGCAAATCCAGCAAGAACAGCAAAACCAAGAACGCGATAAAAAACCTGCAAGTAAAGAGGGCTATGATAAAAAATTGGACGGCCCCAACCGCCCATCCACATGAGTCAAGATCAGAAGAAACCAGCCGCCACTTCGAAGGACCAGAGTGAGCTAGATCCTTTTGAGATTGATTTTCTGCCGCAGTTTGAGCAAGGGCGAGGCCCCCGTGCGCCATTCGTGAACGAGTATGGCGTGACCATCGGCGATCATGATTATGAATCCGACAACTCCCCTCTGGAGCAATGGACATCGGATACGAACCCCGAAGTCATGGCAGGCGACCAGTGGGTGCATCCCTTCAAGGATGTTGGATTCCAAAGCGCAGAGAATCGAGAGCTGTTTGAAGAGGGCATCAAGCCGCAAAGTGGGATTTTTACCCATCCGGATAAGAATGTGGCCTCTGTGACGGCCCAAGCTACGACCAGTAAAAAGAATGATGAAGCGGAAGCCTAACAGCTTTCGCTTTATTTCTATGTCACGAAGCTGGGACATTGGACTTTGCTTTCACCGCTAACGGATGTATAATATAAGTTGTAGTCATTACGTTTTAAGAGTAACTATTAAATCCTAAGGGGTGGCACATATGGCAATGTCTTTTGATTCATACATGAAAGATATGGTTAAACCGATGAGAGAAGATTTGACTCGTCTGGGTATTACGGAGCTTCTTACTCCTGAGCAAGTTGAAGAAGCAATTGAGAAATCCAAKGATGGCACGATGCTGCTTGTCGTGAACTCCGTTTGTGGCTGTGCAGCTGGTCAATGTCGTCCAGGTGTTGCAAAAGCTCTTCAAAACGAAACTGTACCAACGTACACGTACACCGTGTTCGCGGGTCAAGAGAAGGATGCTACGGCCAAAGCGCGTGAATTCTTGGCGCCATACCCGCCATCATCGCCATCCATCGCATTATTCAAGAATGGTGAGCTAGCTCACTTCATTCAACGTCACCAAATCGAAGATCGTTCCGCAGATATGATCGCTGGCGATTTGATTGGTGCTTTTGAACAATATTGCAAATAATATTGTAGGCGTATAGGCCCTACCTGCCAATGAGCAGGTGGGGTTTTTTTATTTGTCATTCCGGATCCCTCCGTGTATCCGCTTTTAAACTAGCTATCTCTGAACTGCCTTACTGTTTCTGGAGGAATAACTGTAAAAAGTACAGCTAATTTTTGCATTTTCATCTGCAAATGGAATCTAAATGGAAAACATACAGGTAATTTCGTTCAAATTGATTTTTTCAACTAAAATGATTGAAATTAGCTGTAGAGAATCCATTTATTCGCTGAAAATGCGCGATTGGCGTGAAATTAGATGTAGGAAATCCAGTTAATCTCCTGTTCTTTCGATTACACTTTGAAATTTAAGAGCCGAAAGTCTATACTAGACTTCAAAGAAGGCATCATTCCAAAATTTAGATAAAAGGTGGAGAGTTGCATGAGTTTACAAGCTGAAATTATCGCAAAGCTCGGTGTTAAACCTGAAATTGATATTGATGAAGAGATTCGCAAACGCGTGGATTTCCTAAAAAATTACGTGCTCGGCGCACACGCGAACGGCCTGCTGATCGCGATCAGCGGCGGTATCGACAGCGCGGTAGCAGCAGGACTGTGTAAGCAAGCAACGGACGAGCTTACAGCAGAAAAAGGCAAAGAATACAAAACCGTCGGCGTGTTCCAGCCTTATGGCCAACAAGTCGATATCGAAGATAGCTACGCGGTGGCGAAAGCCTTCGATTTGAAATACCAAATCGAAAATAACATCGAAGAGTCCGTCGACGAGATTGCCATCGAAGTCGAATACGGACTCAAGCATATCGGCGTTCACCAGCATGTGAGCCGCGGCGGCAAAGGCAACATCAAGGCGCGGACGCGCATGGTGATGCAGTATGCCTTGGCTTTTGAGCTGGGCTTGATCGTCGTGGGCACGGATCATGCCTCCGAAGCGGTCACCGGCTTCTATACGAAGTACGGCGACGGTGCGGTCGACATTACACCGCTGAGCACGCTGAACAAGCGCCAAGTGCGCTCGCTCGCTGCGAAGATCGGCGTACCGCAAAGCGTGCTAGACAAAGCTCCTACAGCGGGCCTTTGGGACGGCCAAACCGACGAGGACGAGCTAGGCATCACCTACGGTGATAACAGCGACTATCTCGAAGGCAAGCAAATTGATCCAGCGATTCAAGAAAAGCTGGAGAAGCAATATGTGAAAACCGAACACAAGCGTGTTCCGATTCCAGGCATTTAGATGTTAGGGTACAAAGACTATCCATGTTGAAAATGGATAGTCTTTTTTACATATAAAAATATGTATGTTTAGGGTTGGGGGGAAGCGAAGCTTTCCCCTTATTTCATGTATAATCACGCTTCACTTTATCAGATTTCGGCTTTCCATAAAATACAGTTACTCTAGTGTTTGGTCCACGGCTGCCTGCATCCCTGCAAGAGAGACGAGCGCCAACGAGGCTGCCGTATACAAAAAGGGGCGTACTTCTCAAGTACAGTCCCTTTTCTTGTATTTATCCATAAACGCTCCGTCCTTGAAGGACGGAGCGTTTTTCTCATTCTCGAACTACGCAGCTTGACAACGGTGGATTACAACTGTAATATTCAAGTTGTATTACAGTTGTAATCCAACTGAAAGGAGGAAACGATATGAAGACAGTCCCTCATATTACAGATGCCGAATGGGAAGTTATGAAGGTACTCTGGAACGAATCACCACGCACAGCCAATGAAGTTATTGATGCTATGCAGGAGCGGACAGAGTGGAAGCCCAAGACGATTCGAACCCTATTGAACAGACTAGCACAGAAGCAGGCGATCTCGTTTACGCAAGAGAACAGGGTGTATGCTTATTTCCCTTTGGTCTCTGAGGGCGAATGTGTGAAGTCGGAGACGCAATCTTTTCTGAAAAGAATGTACGGCGGGGCTTTTAAGCCGATGCTTGTTAATTTTTTGAAAGAGGAGCAGTTATCGGAGGAAGATATCAAAGAGTTAAGAGATATGCTAGACGGTAAAAACAAATGACAAGGAACCAGAGATTGGGCAGTGCTCCAGCAAGGTTCCACTTCTAGGAAAGAAGGGAGGGGTGAAGGTGAACCCAATGAGTGAACTTCTTACAGGATTTTTTGATTGGATCCTATCGGTATCGATCATGGCAACCATTACAGTTGTGTTCATCATGCTGATTCAGCGCATCCTGCAAAAACGGATAAAACCTAGATGGCACTATCTCATGTGGTTGTTGGTGCTCGTAAGACTGCTCCTGCCTTGGCACTTGGAGAGCAATTTAAGCATTTATAATTGGTTATCCTACCCTGATACTATTCACGAAATCTATCCAGCAGATGAGATAGGGACACATGAGGAATTGGCAATAGGTGATTCGTTACACAATATTTTGTATAAGTATGCGATGTATGTATGGGTGCTTGGAATCGTGCTATTTGCGATATATACCTTCGTGATCAACCGTAAATTTGCGCTGAAAATAACGAAAGAAACGAGACCGATCACAGACATCGGCATATTACAGTTATTCGCTCAGAGCCGACAGCTCATGTCGATACATAAACCTGTCACATTAGTGGTATCTGACAAATTGTCGATGCCGACGTTATTTGGCTTCAGAAATCCTTGTTTAGTCATACCGCAGTYGGTTATTAACAGTTTAAACCAGGAGCAATTACGGCATGTTTTTCTACATGAACTGGCACATTGCAAACGAAATGATATTGGCGTTAATTGGCTGATGCAATTTCTGTTGATTATTCATTGG
This sequence comes from Paenibacillus sp. 01T442, assembly GCF_056398345.1. Classification (NCBI taxonomy): domain Bacteria; kingdom Bacillati; phylum Bacillota; class Bacilli; order Caryophanales; family Paenibacillaceae; genus Paenibacillus; species Paenibacillus sp. 01T442. The sequence continues at coordinate 62,759 of NZ_JBFTPF010000002.1, read as the reverse complement.
TTCAACCCTGTCCTTTGGTATGCGCATCAACGGATGCGTGAAGACCAGGAGATTGCAAGCGATGCTTTAGCCCTTTCTTATATAGAGCCAGCACGAAGAGATGAATACGGATATACACTCATTCAATTGTTGGAAAGCTATGTGCGTCCCGTAAGCGTGCCAGGCAATGTTTATTTATCCGGAAACAAGTCACAGTTAAAGAGGAGAATTATGATGATTAAACAGTTTCAATTTAATTCCTACCGGTGGTCGTTCCTTGGTTTGGCTGCCATTCTCATCATTAGTGGTTGCTCGTTGACGAATGCGAGTGCAGATAAGAAATCAGCAACGGAATCGAATCCGCCGATTGTTGATCAGAAGACAACAGATACAACTGCGCTAACAACCGGGACGGATAAGAATACCTCAGTTGATACCGCAGGTGAAACCAAGACTACCGACGTAGTGACACCAACTACTCCAAATATTCCAACTGCTCCGAAAGTGGAGTCAAGTCCAGCACCTGCACCAGCCCAGGTAACGGAAGGGTCAAGATCAGGACCAGCACCAGTAGCTGCACCAGCTCAAGAGGTAAGAAAGCCCGAATCAGCAACTGCACCAGTAGCTGTACCAGAAGTAAGAAAGCCAGGAGCAGTGCCATCAGCAGCCCCAACAGTGAGGGAGCCCGAATCAGCACCAGCGGCATCTCAAGAAGTGATGAAGCCAAGAGCAGCCCCAACAGCAGTCCCAGCAGTGAGGGAGTTACCGTCAGCGCCGTCAGTTGTACCAGCAAGTAAGTAAACCTAATCGAAGAAGACCTGAGGCCAAAGATGCCTTGGGTCTTTTTTATTATCAAATAAATGTAAAAAATACAGCTAATAGTGCCGTATTATCTAAGATTTAGCGAATAAATGTAAAAAATACAGCTAATATCAGGGAGATTGGGCGTTTGGTGGACTTTGGTTGAAATTAACTGTAGGAAATCCATCTAATGCTCCCAAATGGGGATAATCAGCAAAATTAGCTACATGAAATCCATTAATTTGTTTAGTGCGGCGTAGAATAGGCTGGATAGTTGAGGCGGTTTTTGGAGTTGAGGGAGGTTAAGAAGTAGAAGGAGGAGTAGAAGGAAGATTAGGAGTAGCCTACCACCACTTATCCAAAAAATAGTAACCATAGCTGAAATTTGAAGCCTTACATCGAAGGAATAGAAGACCTATAATGAGTAATATGAAAGTGCTTACATGAAGAAGACACAGGAGGTGCAGCCAGAAATGAAGACGGAGACGGACATCGCCACTCCGAATCACAAGTCAGTCCCATTCCGCAAATCTGCCTCAAGGCTGCTCCGCATCGCATATGCACAGCGATATTTGCAGGTCATGGCGCTGCTGGGCGTCGCGTGGATGATCATTTTTCACTATGTCCCCATGTACGGGATCATCATTGCCTTCAAGGATTTCAATATTGTGAAACCTATATCAGCAGCACCCTGGGCGGGGCTTGAGCACTTCAAGGCTTTTCTGGATGATGATAATTTGGCCAGTGTCATTAAAAATACCGTCGGGATGAGTGTACTCAAGCTCGTCATTGGCTTTCCGCTTCCCATTGTGTTCGCGTTGTTCCTGAATGAACTTCGTTCCATACGATTCAAGAAGCTGGTTCAAACCATATCCTATTTACCGCACTTCTTATCTTGGGTTATTCTCGGGGGCATCCTAGCCACATGGTTAGCAGACGTTGGACTTATAAATAAGCTCCTCCTGGCACTCCATATCATCCAAGAGCCCATCAGCTATTTGGCAGAGCCTTCGTATTTTTGGGGTATTATCGTCACCTCCGATATCTGGAAGGAGCTTGGCTGGTCGGCGATTATCTACCTTGCTGCAATGTCCGGCGTATCCCCTGAGATGTATGAGGCGGCAACGATCGATGGGGCAGGACGCTTTCAGAAAATGTTCTATGTAACCCTTCCCTCGATTAAAGGAACAATCACGATTCTGTTTATTCTGTCTGTGAGCGGTATTCTCAACTCCAACTTCGATCAAATTCTCGTTCTCAAAAACCAACTAAACGCAAGCGCCAGCAACGTGATTGATGTATATGTGTATGAGGTAGGTCTGCGTCAAAGCCGCTTTTCCTATGCAACAGCAGTCGGTTTAATCAAGTCGCTCATCTCGCTCATTTTGCTGCTTTCGGCGAATTTCATTACCAAACGTCTTAATAATACATCCTTATTTTAAAAACATAACGCTTCTACGCAAGGAGGTGAGCCAACGATGCTTTCCCTGAATCGCAGAACCCACAAAGAGGCTGCATTCGATTATTTCAATTTTATCTTTATGCTAGTCATTTGCTTTGTAACCATCTACCCGATCTGGTATGTGCTCGTCAATTCCTTCAATGAAGGGAATGACGCCATGCGAGGGGGCATCTATTGGTGGCCACGGGTGTTCAGCATCGACAGCTATAAAGCTGTTTTTGCGAATAATGGCATCATGCTGGCGATGGGAGTAACCGTAGCGAAGACACTGATAGGCACCGTGGTTCACGTGCTTTTTACAGCGATGGTCGCGTACGCATTTTCTCGCAAAGAGTTAATCGGCCGCAACGTCTATATGCTGATCGGTACGATAACCMTATTTTTCAGCGGAGGCTTAATTCCGTATTACTTGCTAATCCGAGATTTAGGGATGCTCGATAGCTTTCTGGTGTATATCATTCCGGCGATGTTCAGCTTTTTCGATCTTATTATCTTCTTATCCTTCTTCCGAGAAATTCCGGATGCGCTAGAGGAAGCCGCCAAAATTGATGGCGCGAACGATTTCAAAATCTTTTATCAAATTATCCTGCCGGTCTCTATGCCTGTAGTCGCTACGATTGCCCTCTTTCATGGGGTCTACCAATGGAACGATTACTTTACTGGGATGATCTACATAAATAAAAGCGATCTTCAACCGATTCAGACGTATCTCTATCGGGTTGTCGCGCAGTCCAGCTCCAATCAAATGATGGCTGCAACGACGGGAAGTGTGGCGAAGACGGTATCGTCTCAGTCGATTAAGCTCGCAACGATGGTTGTGACCACATTKCCCATTGTGCTGGTCTATCCATTCTTACAGAAGTATTTTGTAAAAGGTTTTATGATCGGCTCTATTAAGGGTTAGTCATGTTAATCTTCATGTGACACTGGTGGCCAGCTCTGTTAATCGAACAGAGATTACACATAATGAATCCGAAAAGGGGAAACGCCAATGAGGAAACCACGCAAAACGCTAACGACCTTGCTTGCTTTATTTACAGCTTTTTCAATAACTGCCTGTACCACAAATAAAGAGACCAACACCAGTTCCGCGAGTCCTGAGGCTACCAAGGCAGCAGAAACCGCCGCACCACAATCAGCTGCGCCTGTAGCGAATGCGAATGATCCAGGTTGGAAATCCGATACGAAGCCGATTACGTTCGATTGGTACCTTAACTTCTCTTGGTTCCCTAATAAATGGGGCGTTGATGCTACTTCGCAGTACATAACCAAGAAAACCGGTGTGAATATCAACTTTATCGTCCCTGCGGGCAATGAGAACGAGAAGTTGAATACGATGATTGCCTCCGGGAAGCTGCCTGATTTTATCACATTGGGTTGGTACGAAGATGCAGTGAAGAAAATGATCGAAGGCAATATGGTCCTTCCGCTGAATGAGCTTGCCAAACAGTATGATCCGTATTTCATTAAGGTAGCTGATCCGGCCAAGACATCGTGGTACACACAGAAGGACGGCAATTTCTACGGTTATCCGAACGCTTCCTCCTCCTCCGAGGACTACAAGAAATACGGGCAAAACTTCGTGTCCAATCAAACGTTTCTAGTTCGTAAAGATATGTACGAGGCGATCGGTAAGCCGGATATGAGAACACAAGAAGGGTTCTTGAACGCGCTTAAGGCGGCAAAAGAGAAGTTCCCTGACGTGAACGGTCAGCCGCTAATTCCGCTAGGTTTGCATGAGTTCGGAGACTTAGGCAATAGTTCACTGCTTGATGCTGGTCAAAATGGTTCCATGCTGCAGAATTTCTTAGCAATTCCGTATGAAAAAGATAATAAGCTCTACGATCGTTCCACAGATCCAGAGTTTGTAAGCTGGCTCAAAACGTTCCGTAAAGCCAATGAAATGGGCTTGTTGGCCAAAGATATTTTTATCGATAAGCGTCCTCAAATGGAAGAAAAGATTGCGCAAGGCCGTTATTTTGCCATGTTGTATCAACGTTCTGACTTAGCGAATCAAAATATCTCCCTGTTCCAAAAAGATCCGAACAAAGTGTACATTGCCGTAGACGGCCCAGCGAATGCTGCCAAAAGCGCACCAACCCTAGCAGGACCCGGTATCTCCGGTTGGACAGTTACTTTAATTTCCAAAGACGTGAAAGATAAAGCAAGAGCAATTAAATTCCTGAGCTACCTCATTAGTGAGGAAGGCAATAAGGATCTGTATCTGGGTGAAAAAGGCGTCAGCTATGACACCATCAATGGTAAAGATCAATTTAAGCCAGAAGTGCTAGATCTTTTGAATAAAGACCGGGCTGCTTTTGATAAAAAATACGGCTCGTCCTACACCTTCTGGATGTTGATGGATACGAACATGAACTTGCAGTGGGCGCCGCCTAGCGTGGAACCAATTAAACAACCTGAAGAGTGGACCAAAGGCAAGTCGAAGAGCTTCTCGCAGTACGATAACATTGTGCCAACAGGGACATCCGAAGAGGGGATCGCCAACACGAAAATCGCCCAGGCGTGGGGCAAAACGCTTCCGAAACTGCTACTAGCTAAGACGGATGCTGAATTCGATCAGTTATTTGATAAATACCAAAAGGATCGGAAAGCAGCTGGATTGGATAAAGTGCAGGCCTACCAACAGAAAGAATTTGAATCGAACACGAAGAAAATTGCCGCATCCGCGAAGTAATTCGATATGATAACCTGAGAGCCCGAATCTATCGGGTTTTCGGGTTTTTCGCTGCAAATAGTTCCCGCATGGTGCAAGATTTATATTAAAATAAGAGAACTACCGAATAGAAAGACGGGATATGAGACCATGGGATTCATGCGGGGCAAAGGGAGAATGCGGGTTACGCAGATAACGAACCGGATTTCGATTCAAACGAAACTAATCGGTGCCTATATCATCATCATTTTGATTCCCATTATATTGATTTCTTGGTATTTATTTAATGAATTTTACCAAAATACGATTCAAGACACCGTGAACAATAATCAATACGCGTTAGAGAGCGAGAAAGCGAATATCCTGAACAATATTGAAGCGATGGGGCGTGCTGCTCAGTTTTCGATTACGGACAGAGAGGTTATTCAATATTTACATAATGCGCATGAACTTGAAGTCTCAGAGCTTGTAGATTTTAATATGAATACGTTTTCAAATTTGCAGCGCCTTCTGTTTAATAACCCGAATATCGCGAATGTTCGCTTGTTTACGGATAATCCGAATACGGAGGAGATTTGGCCCATTTTTCTAAAAGAGAGCCGAATTGCAGATCGATCCTGGTATAAGGATGTGCTCGAACGGAAGGGCGAGGCTCGCTGGGAGATTTTGCAGAATGAGAAGGATATTATGAATCGGTACAACACGGATAATGAAGCTAGCTGGACGTATGTATCCTTGTTGAAGGAAATTTACTATCCGAAGGACTCGCGCGTTGCCATTCTTGAGGTCGATATGCTAATGGAAAAGTTTTTCCAGAAGTTGTTCAGTCCCATTCAAGATGGCCAGTCGCACATGCTCGTTATTGATCGGTATGGTGGGATGTTTACGGGGGAAGGCAATGCTTTCTTCAAAGGCATGAACATTGAGCAGCTGCGTCAAGCGTGGAATGCCAACTCTCATCTGGAGGGGTCTAATTTCACGGTAACTATCGGGGATACGCCGTACCTGATCTTGGCGACGGCTATCGATAATCTGGATGCTCATTTGCTGAATGTCGTGTCTTTAAAAGAACCCGTTACGCAAATCCATCATACCCGCAATATATTTATCGCTGTTGCTGTTGTGTTAATTGCCTTATTGTCGGCGATCACTTATTTTCTACAAGGGCTAATCTTGAATAAATTGCATATCCTGCGAGATTCGATGAAAAAGGTGCGCAGAGGCGATCTCAATGTGCAAATTGATATGGATGCTGGCGGGGAAGTGGGCGAGMTTGCCCATCATTTCCGGCAAATGATGAAGAAAATGAATGAGCTCATCGTGGAGGCTGTGAACAAGCAAGCGGCGACGAAAGAGGCGGAGCTGAATTCACTAAAGAATCAGATCGACGCGCATTTCCTCTACAATACGTTGGAAAATTTAAAAATGATGGCCGAAGTCGAAGCACAGTATACGATTTCTAATGCGTTGACGTCACTTGGCGCCATGATGCGCTACAGTCTGAAGTGGTCCAACGATCAGGTCCAGTTGCGGAATGAAATCCAGCATATTCAGAACTATATTGCGATCATGAACATTCGCTATGATGATAAATTAGAGCTGAAATTGGATATCCCTAGCAGCTATCTCGATCAAGAAGTGTTGAAGATGTCGCTTCAGCCCCTTGTGGAGAATGCGGTAAAGCACGGCATGAATATCGATCGGGCTAGACGTGAGGGAGTCACGATCTGGATTCGTGCGAGCCAGTGTGAGGATGGCATGCTCATCGAGGTTGGGGATAATGGCGCAGGCATGTCAGCGCATCAGCTGGAGGAGCTTCACGAGAAGATGCATATGGAGGACGCTTATTTTCATAACAAATATGGGAATAGACCTGAGCGTGAGCAGGAAGGCAACGGCATCGGTATGCGCAATGTGACGCAGCGAATCAAAATGTACTATGGCAATGAGTATGGGATTTGGGTAGAGAGTGCGGAGGGGACGTATACCAAAGTATTCATGAAGCTGCCTTATTTGATATTATCTGGAGGAATGTCTACGGATGAGAAACATACTTATCGTTGACGATGAGAAAAATATCCGACTCGGCTTGAAAGCCATGATTGCCCGTGAATTTCCGGAAACGTATACGTTTGAGTTTGCTGGGGACGGCGAAGAAGCGCTGCAACTGTTGCAGCGCACCACTATAGATATTGTCATTACGGATATTCGTATGCCTGTGATGGATGGGATTACGCTAATTAATCGTATTCAGGAGATGGCTCTGAAGCCTGCGGTTATCATTCTAAGCGGACACGATGATTTCCCCTATGCGAAGGAAGCGATCCGCTGTGAGGTGAAGGAATATCTCTTGAAGCCTATTATTCGGGATGAGCTGTCCAGTACGCTAGTACGTTTGGAGAATGATCTGAAGCTGAAAGAGCAGATATCCGAGCAATTGAGCAGTTCCTTACAGCAGAAGGAAGCTTTCAAGGAGAGTCAGTTGAGTTATTTGCTCAGGCATTCTCATATGGACGGGGAAACCATGCGGAGCAAGCTGGGGCAGATCGACATGGCTTGGGTGGAGGCAGGATTTCAAATCGGCGTGCTTCACTACCGGGGAACGATAACGGGGATGAAGCCTTCCGAATTTTTAGCTCGTATCCAAGATGAGCTGGCCCATGTTCCTGAGCAAAGCCGTCATCGGCACGCGATCATCCAAGATAAAGAAAACCAGGTAGTGTTAATCGCAGAGCAGGCTGATTTATTTCCGTATTTGACGGAGCGGATCGCTGGGGCGGGTTACTTCATGTACAGCATGGGGTTAAGTGACTACACGCGTGGAGCGGAGCAGTTGCAGTCTGCGTATATGGAAGCTCAAGAGGCGCTTAAGTATACGTTTTTGCAGTCAGGGCCTGGCAGTGTGAGCTATGAAAGTATTTGTGCTAAAAATAAAGATTTCACTTTGCCTATAGCTACGATTCAAAGAATCGCCAATATGCTCGGGACGGACCGCAATAAGGAAATGTCCGCGCTGCTATTGGAAATACTGGACATGAAAACCGTAGCTCGCTTCGATATCGCGTATGTGGAGGCTGTGAGCAAAGCCATGAACGAGCTTGTGTTTGATAAAGTATTTCATGTGTATGGCGGAGAGTCTGTCGAGATCCTGCGGCTGTTCAAGAAGGTCGGGGATATCTCGAATTTCTATTATTTCTCTGATTATTTTCATAGTGTCGAGGGTCTGTTGGACCGACTCAATGCGTATGTGCGCACGATGAAGACATTTCATATTGATCACAGAGAAATGAAGAAAGCCACACAATACATACAGGAGAACTTTGATAAAGATTTGAATATGGCGATGGTTTCGAATCATGTTTCCTTCAATTATTCCTATTTCAGTCAGGCCTTCAAAGAGTACACCGGAGAAAGCTTCGTTCATTATCTGAAAAAGCTGCGCATTGAGCGTGCACGCGAGCTGCTCGCAACGACAGATCTCAAAGTCTATGAGATCAGCGAGCGGGCTGGCTTCGAGAATGTGAAACATTTCAGCCGCGTGTTCAAAGAGATGGAGGGGGTTAGTCCCCAGGAATATCGGGATCTGCGAGAAGTGATCAGCTAAACGTAAGAGAGGCCGTCTTGAAGTAGATTTATCTACTGCAGGACGACCTTATTACCCCTCACCCCATATTTGGGTTAGTGGGAGTGGTGAAGGGATCGAAGATGCTCTATTTCGCCAAAATCGTTCGAAATTTACTCCCAGAGGAACGTTGATGCTCTATTTTGTTCGATTTTCATCATATTTGCCGATTTTCGGTAAAATAAGGCACTCTTGTTCCCTTCGACGTCCATTAAGGCTCATTTCCTCGTAAATAGTGTCCTCTCGTTCCCTCTCTCATTGTCAGTAGCCATTTGGGCTACGGCATGCGCAAGCCGCGGGAACTCTCGAGCAGCGTGTACCACTCTTCGCGCGTCATGCTGTCCGCGATGCGAACCGCGTCTTCGCAAGCGACGATACGCTTGGCGGAGGAGGTGCCGATGACCGGCTGAATGCGGGCCGGATGCTTCATGAGCCAGCCGAGCACGATGGCTTCGGGCGTTGTTTCTTTCTCAGCGGCAAGCTTCTGAACAAGCGCGGCCGTTTTCTTGACCGTGTCAGGCGCATCAGAGATATCGCTGCCGGAGAACTTCCCTTTGGCGAGCGGGCCCCATGCCTGAATTTGCACGTCGTTCATTTGGCAATATTCAAGGATGCCATCGGCGAAATTAACGCTGGATCCTACCTTCTGATTCACCAGAATGCCTTGCTCGATCCAATCCAAGCGTGCCAAACTTAGCTCCAACTGGTTTACGACAAGTGGTTCAGGCAGTGAGTTTTGGATGAAGCGCATTTGTGCTGACGTCATGTTGGACACGCCGAAATGGCGAACCTTACCCGCAGAGCGCAGTGTATTGAAAGCTTCCGCGATTTCTTCAGGCTCCATGAGCGGATCTGGACGGTGCAGCAGCAAGATATCGATGTGCTCAACGCCTAGCCGACCAAGAATACCATCGACGGAGCTTAGGATGTGATTTTTGCTAAAATCAAAACGCTGTGGGTTCTGATCATCTTGGAAACGAATCCCGCATTTCGATTGCAAAATGATTTGGTCGCGCAAATCCCGTCTATTTTTGAGAACCTGCCCGAAAACGGTCTCGGAATTCCCTCTTTTATAAATGTCAGCATGATCGAACATCGTAATTCCGATGGATAATGCGGCTTCTACAGCTTTTTCAGCGGTGATGTAATCTTCCTTCGTTAACGGATTGCCGGCCCAATCTCCGCCTAGTCCCATACATCCGAATACGATTCGGCTATTCGAAATCCCGCGTCTTTCCAGTGGCATGATTTTCACTATGATGGCCTCCCAGCTATAATTTCTATGCCTAGTATAACTCCTGATGCCGAACAGCATAAGAGCTGAAAATAGTGTTACTTACTTACCTCGACGTAAGCTATGGAGCTTGTGGTGTCGATTCACTTGACCTTCGTGGAGGAATCGGTTAAATTGTACGCAAAGCGTATCGATAGTAGAAAAGAGGCCAGTTGAGCGATGATCATTGGGGTCGGAACGGATTTAGTTGAAATTGAGCGGATAAGCAAAATGCTAGAGGGCTCTTCAGGCGATCGGTTTCTGGAGCGAGTTTTGACACCGGCAGAGCGGGAGTTGGCACAGCAGCGCCGTGGACGGCTCGCGGAGTTTGTGTCTGGGCGATTCGCTGCGAAGGAAGCGATCGTGAAAGCCATCGGCTGCGGCATTGGCAAACAGATTGGTTTTCAGGATGTAGAAGTGCTGCCGGACCTACTTGGCAAACCAGTCTGCACCGTGAAAGAAGAAGCCATGCTGCGTGCAGGGCTTCAAGGCAGTCACCGCATCCATATCAGCATTACGCATACAGGTTCTATGGCTGCAGCTTATGCGATTGTTGAGAAATTGTAATAACGACTTCCACATATGGAGTAATTTGCAGCCAAATGCCAAATAGCTGGATTTTCTACATCTAAATCCATGGAATTTCGGCTAATAAAGCAAATAGATGGATTTTCTGCCGTTAATTTCAGCCAACTTAGCTAAAGTAGCCAAATTCGGCGAAAATAGATGCAGAAAATCCACCTAAACGTAGGAAAGCATGAATTTCTCTCAAATTAGCTGGAGGTTTTCCAGTTAGTTTGGGTTGGTGTTATAGCTAGCTCCCTATCTCGCCCAAACCCGCAGCATATACCCGCTCACAAGCAGGCTGATGCCGCCCATTCCCTCAAGAATGACACCGGAATACCCCAAATACCACACGCTCATTACAGCGGCTAGCGCGAATAGCCACACGCCCAAATAAATCAGGGGTCTGCCAAGCAGCAGCCCAACCTGCACGAATCCAATTGCGAGTAGGAATGAGCGTAGGATAGGAGCGAAAAACGGGTTCACCGCACCGATCGCCTCCATAAAAGCAACGGCAGCAACAAGCAGAGCTCCTGGCAGCACTAGAAAGACCGGATGCCCCCAGCTCTTCACAGCATCATTCGTTGTAGGCGTATCCCCTGTGTTGAACAGTTTCCGCATTCCCCAAATCTGGATCAAGCTGGCCACCACGGCCGTAACGAAAGCCGCTTGCTTCAGCCAGTCAAGGTCGCGCCAGTATAGGGCGAAATCAACCGCAGCACTAAACACCCATTCCGCGCCCCATATGAACAGCAGGGTGATTAAGCCCTGTGCATCACGCAGCCAATCTTTTCTTTTATTTTCTAAATGTTGTTGCCTCGTTTGTGTCATATCAGCTTGCTTCGACGTTTGCATACATTCACCTCTAGTTTTATGTTCCGTACTTCTCGTATAATGGTACCATATCTATTCATCCATTATAACTTGAACATGCCCCATAGAGAAGGAGAGCACATGTACAGCGAAGAACAAAAGATGTATTTTTCCAAGAACCTCTTGGATTGGTACCAGACACATAAACGTGATTTACCTTGGCGTAGAAGCAAAAACCCTTATTATATATGGATTTCCGAAGTGATGCTGCAGCAAACGCGCGTGGATACGGTTATACCGTATTTCCATCGATTTGTGGATCAATTTCCAACTGTTGAGGCGTTAGCGACGGCTCCGGAAGAAAATGTACTGAAAGCGTGGGAAGGACTCGGCTACTACTCGCGAGCTAGAAACCTTCAATCAGCAGTCAGAGAAGTGCACGAACGTTACGAAGGCATTGTCCCGCAAAATAAAGCCGACATCTCCGCCCTCAAAGGCGTCGGTCCTTATACTTCAGGGGCGATTCTGAGCATCGCCTATAACAAGCCGGAGCCGGCTGTCGATGGCAATGTGATGCGCGTGCTTTCGCGCTATTTTCTCATCGAAGAAGATATTATGAAGCCGTCTACGCGGACGATTATGGAGAAGCTCGCGCGCGAGCTCATACTGGAAGGGACCGCCAGCGACTTCAACCAAGCCCTGATGGAGCTGGGGGCCATGGTATGTACGCCGAGGTCACCACACTGCTTGACGTGCCCTGTCATGGCACACTGTTCAGCGCGTGAAGCGGGCATGGAAGAAGCCCTGCCCATCAAAAAGAAAGCCAAACCGCCCCGTCCAGAGCTGCGGGCAGTGGCTTTCATCGAAGGCACGGGTGAGAACGCAGGCAAATGGTTGATCAGACAACGCCCGCAAGAGGGCTTGCTAGCCCGCATGTGGGAGCTCCCGCATGTGGAATGGCCTTCGTCCGGATGGCAATCCGATGAGGCTAATATGTCCGAGCTTCGCAAGGCACTTGCCGAGCAAGAGCAAATCGGTATTCAGCCCGATGAGTGGTTCATGGATACGGAACATATTTTTAGCCATATTGTGTGGAAAATGAAGGTATACCGCGCTAAGCTTGGTGACGCGAATCGTCCAAGTACGGGGGAGGAATGGATCCCATTCCATTACCGTTGGGTAGGGCTGGAAGATCTCCAGAATTATGCGTTCCCCAATGTGTTTGTCCGAATCATCAAAGAATGGCAGGACCGCAACGAAGACTAGCCTCATGCAGCAGACTGCAATCTTAACGAATTTCGGCCTGAATCCCTTCGATATTTATTAAAGTGATGAGTTTCTTATCAATGAGAATCAGCTCATCATCAAGCAATTCCTGCAAGACCTTGGTGACGGATTCCCGCACCGTACCAACTAAGTTGGCAAGCTGCTGATGAGTCAGCTTTACATCAATAAGTAGACCGTCTGGCGTAGCGATACCGTGCTGCTCAGACAGTCGAAGGATCGTCTTAATAATACGTGAACGCACGCCAAGGAACGTCAAATCATAGATTTGATCATTGGCATGTCGTAATCGTTGCATTGTCGTTTCCAGGAGCTTTAGGCATAGCCTAGGGCTCTTTTCCATGAACGAAGTGAAAGCGGTTCGACTAAGCACATACATGGTGCTGGCTGCCATGGTCTCTGCTGTTGCTGAGCGGGTCATGCCATTACTGAGCAGTGACATTTCTCCGAAGAAATCTCCGTCCCGGAATAAAGCTAGTGTGACTTCTTTCGACTCGTCTAAACGATATATTTTCACAACACCTGAATGGATTAAGTACATTTCCTCGCCAACTTCGCCTTCTTTAAAAAGGATGGTTCCCTTCTTTACTTTCTTATCTGTAAAAAGTGGTGCAATCCCGACTAGATCTTCTTCCTTAAGCTCTTGAAAGAGGGGGATGTTCTGAAGCAATGGAACAATGGATTTCAAGGAATTGCCACCTCGTTTCCTCATTATGGTAGTTCCTTCATCGTACAACGAGGCTCCATACACGTAAAGGAAAATTGCTAATTGTCACTGGATGGCATGAGACTCCTCTTCCTGGAATATCAATGGGAAGAAGAAAGGAGTTGATGCTTAATGGAATGGTATGTCAAGGTGTTATCGAATTATGTGGGATTCTCAGGCAGGGCAAGACGGAAGGAATATTGGATGTTCGTATTGTTCAATATTATTATTTCGATCGTGTTAGGTATTGTGGAGGCTATTATCGGGTTGGATCAAGTCCTGTCAGGCCTATATTCGCTATTTATCCTTTTACCTTCTCTAGCTGTAGCCTTTCGTAGATTGCATGACACGGGTAAAAGTGGATGGTGGATATTGCTCGGCATCATTCCCTTGATTGGTTTCATTATTCTGCTCGTGTTTTTCTGCCAAGATAGTGACGTCAATGATAATCAATATGGTCCCAATCCGAAGGGATAACGGAATCTTAGTGGAACTTTAATCATGTTCGAAAAAAAGCGACCCCTCAGGGTCGCTTTTCTAATTACTTCGCTGCGTCGTAACGTTTGCCAACTTCGTTCCAGTTAACAACGTTCCAGAAAGCTGCGATGTAGTCAGGGCGTTTGTTTTGGTAGTTCAGGTAGTAAGCATGCTCCCAAACATCAAGACCAAGAACTGGCGTTTCGCCTTCCATGATCGGGCTGTCTTGGTTCGGCAAGCTGTACACTTTCAATTTACCAGCTTTGTCAACAGCTAGGAAAGCCCAGCCAGAGCCAAAACGTGTAGTTGCTGCAGCAGCGAAATCTGCTTTGAATTTATCAAAGCCGCCAAGCTCGCTGTCAATTGCAGCTGCTAGTGCGCCTGTAGGTGCGCCGCCAGCTTCTGGTCCGATTGTTTCCCAGAATAGGGAGTGGTTAGCGTGTCCGCCACCATTGTTACGAACTGCTGTGCGGATATCTTCAGGAAGGCTGTTAAGATCAGCAATCAAGTCGTTAAGGGATTTGTCATGAAGAGCTGGATGCTTGTCCAAAGCTGCGTTCAAGTTAGTTACATAAGCGTTATGGTGACGATCGTGATGAATCTCCATAGTTTTTGCGTCGATGTGCGGCTCAAGAGCTTCGTTTGCGTACGGAAGAGCTGGTAGTTGATGTGCCATTGAATAAATACCTCCTAAAAATTATGTAGTTTCAATTTCATTATGAAGGAACGCAGCTAATAAAGCAACATTTGTGTTTACTAAGTCGGTAGTCCCTTAGATGCCGCGCCGTTCCATTTCCCGTGTAATCTGATTGTGCATGGCAGTATCTTGCTCATGAAGGTAGGGAGACAAGTCGCTCATGGTCCGGTGGAGCTGAAGCAGCTCGATTTCGGTCCACTCCTCAGGTTTCTTGGTGCTTAGAAATTGGAAATCCGGAATTTCGCGGGGGTATTCATGTGCCGTAAGTTCATGATCTAGTTCGTTTTTGTTATCTGACATAGGTGTCACCCCTTTCTCATTGGAATATCCTCCTATAAGATGATGTATTTTCACGCATCTCATACATGCTTTATAAAGTTTCACCCATATTCTTTATTTTCGTTTTCACATGAATGTTCACTTCGGCTTCCGAGAACGCGTGCCCCCACTCATCCTGTACGTGCTCCCAAGCCTTGAATTGATAGGCGCGCGCATACAAGCCTAAACCGATGGGATCAATTTCATGCTCTTGCATTTTTTTTACAAGGGCCCTCATCTTCGTTTCCAGCTGCTGATTGATCTCGGCTTCAAGCTTAGGCGCGTCATTTCTTACATCAAAGGTGAAAGGTTTTTCAGTCAATTGAATCGGCATGGATAATTGGATGTCAAAAACGAACTTATTCTGCGCGAAGGTGACTTTCATCTCCCTTTTGACACGCAACGCATAAAAGCTGAGTGTGCCTGATTCAAAGATGGATTCTCCCTTCTCTTCAGGAAGCTTGACGGATATGGATAGAGAGCCATTTTTCTCCTTTTGCAGCATTTGAAGAAGTTGGTTCTCTGTATTGTTGATGGTGTAGGCATATTTCCCTTTTTTACTCAAAAACAGCGTGCCCGCTGCCACAACTTCTGTATCCTTGCGAAGGTCGGTTAAGTAGGGGGTAATTCCTTTCTCATACATTTGCCGATGGAGGTCAAAGAGTGTTGAGACTTGTACCAAGTTGCGCATATGAGCGGTGTCCAGGAGCTTGGCAATATGCATGGACATTCTCCGTTTATCTGCTGGCGCAAAGTTAATAATCTCCTCGACGGAACCCTCAATGGCGATCACTCTGGCTGTTTCAGATATTTTGGGGTCACGGAAGAAGACGTCCAGTAGCTTAAACCAGTCGTCTTGGGCCAAAATACGTTTGCTGATGAGCACATTTTGGATTTTACCTGCGCTGATAAGTGCCGAAGCGCGTGTGTCAAATTCGTTTCGGCTAGCCCTGATGTTAATCGCTGTTACTTTTGTGACTTCATTTTTCTCTTTGGCTTCCTTGTTAAATACGGGACTTGATGAATAAACGATGAGATTATTATTTTTATCCAAATCCAAACCGACCATAAGAACAAGCGTTATATTTTCTAAGGGCATTTGATCTTTACAACTAGATATCAGGATAAAGAAAGCGAAAAACGGAAATAAAATAAGGCTTGTACGCATCGGCTTCATGGGGAAGCCCTCCTTAAGATTCGACGCATGCCTGCTAGAATGGCCCATAAGAGCGGCGGCATAACGAAAGCGATCCCGATTCCGATATTTTGCACAATATCTTTTAAGCGCACACTCGCATCCCAACCAGGTTTCCAAATCCATGCGACAGCTACCATTACGGTAAGTATGAGGAGGATGTGCAGTCGGGGCTGTCCTTTGAGTCCAAGCTGCTGCGTACAAATAACTGCAGCATATAGCACAGGAAGGAATGTTCTTATGATAATCAGCAAGTAGGTGGAAAGGATTAAAATATCAAAGCGTTCCAGAAAACGAAACTCAATGATTTTAAATAAAGAGATGAGCGTATTATGGTATTGTGTGATCTCGTCTGGACTGAAATTGACGTAAGCAAGTAACGTAAACAGCATGTAAATAAGGAAAGATACAGAATTTGCAATAATGATGCCGAGGGAAGCAGAGCTTTTTTTTTCTAAGTAAGGGTATAGAAAGAAGGCAATTTCAAACCCGATAAAAGCCAGGATGTTAGTTCTTACGGTTTGTAAGATCGGTATCCAGCCATGTTTCAGTATGGGTAGCAGATGAATCCATTGCGCATGTTTGAATAGATAGAGGGAAGTTAATATTAAGCTGCTGGAAAGGAACACGAGTATTTCGGAATAACGGCCAATAATGCGAAATCCCCCTCTGGTAATCATATAAGCCGGAAGGAGGAAAAGCAGCATGATTACGGAAATATTGGTTTGCTGCATAATCCAATTCTGAACTAACAGGGCCATACGGTTATAAATTAAGAAGATATAGAGGAGGAAATAGCCCACAAACATAACCATTCCGACCTTTCCAACCCATTTTCCAAAATAGTGACTCAATATGTCAATGATCGTACCATTGGGGTGACACTTCATGATCTGAATGATAATCAGGCTGCTGACTATAGAAACAAGCCATCCGATGACTAGAACAATCCATCCGTCTGTCCCGCAGCCTTTCGCAAGATCGCCAGGCAGAGGGATAAGGCTAACACCTAGTTGAACACTGTGAATAATCAAAATATATTGGAACAGCGTAATTTGATTGCCTTTCCCTGGATTCATGAAGAGTCATTTCCTTTCTGCTTCATTCTGCTATATCGACGTTTTTGAAGAGAGCGCACACTTTTGGGGCGGTGAACCATTTTTTTGAGTGGCAAGCGGATAAACACATCTTTCCAGTCTGCCATTCGCAGCGGTGCAATAGGCGTGCTATACGGTTCTCCAAGTGATTTTAAGCTAATGAGGTGAGCTAGTATAACCATTGCGCCTGCCATAATCCCAATGATTCCGTATAGGGATGCAATCGTCATCATTGGGAAGCGAATCAAACGAACGGAAGCTGCCATATCATAATTAGGGAGAATGAAGGAGGCAACCGCCGTGGACGCAACGACGACGACCATGAGATTGCTTACGATGCCAGCTTGAACCGCTGCTTGTCCAATGACAATACCTCCTACAATCCCGACAGTTTGGCCAACTGGCGCAGGAAGACGGACGCCCGCCTCTCTTAACATTTCGAGCATAATCTCCATAATGAGTGCTTCAATGAAAGGCGGGAAGGGGACCGCCGATCGAAACTCGCCAATGGATAAAATCAAGTCCAAGGGGATCAGTTCATGATTATATGAGACACAGGCAATATAAAATGCCGGAAGAAACGCTGCGATAATACAAGCGAAGAAGCGAAGCAGTCGAAAGAAGGTAGCAACGGGCCAACGTGTGCTGTAATCATCGATACCTTGGAAGAAAGCTGCTAATCCTACGGGTGCAATCAAGACACTCGATGATCGATCAACGACGACAACATAGCGTCCTTGCAACAGCTGGGATGCTGCAGTATCCGGTCTTTCGGTTGTAATCATTTGTGGAAACAGGGAGAAGGGGTTATCTTCGATTAACTCCGCAAGCTCGCCCGTATTTAAGATGCAGTCGATCTGCAGGCTGGAGATGCGACGCTCTAATTCAAGACGTATGTCAGGGAGCGCAATATCTTCCAAATACAAGATAGATACTTTGCTTTTGGTCCTGTTTCCGACATAAAGTTCTTTAATCTTGAGCTCCCGGCTKGAGATGTATCGACGAATTAAGGCAATATTTTGACTACCCGTTTCAATAAAGCCTTGATGTGCGCCTTTCAGCGAAGCTTCAATTTGAGAATCCTCAATGGCTCGCTGCGGCCAGCCTTGTGTTTCTAAGGAATAAACATGGGCTTGCCCATCAATGAAAAGAACGCTATAGCCGTACAATATTGCCGTTTCAACCGCTGACCACGCAATGAGGCTGCTGAGATCGCCAATAGCGACGGGCAACTCGTCCTTCTCATCATTCGTTGTGCGAAACATGAGCTCATGTAAGACATTATTGTTAATGGAATTTTTATCTACGAGACCATCTAGATAGACCAGTGCTGCGGAGGCTCCGGTTTGTTTATAAGTGAACGTGCGCACGATTAAATCGGGTGTGTCACTGAAAATCGTGGCGAGTTGATTTAGATTTTCGGAAAGGCTCGTGGAAATTTCAACGATTTCTGACTGTGGCGGTTCCTGTAGATCGTTGGTGCTTTCTTCGAGCATTCGATTTGCGGCTTTAAATAAGCGGCGGATCAATTCCATGTTCATCCATCCCATAAATTCTCAAATTCACAGTTCTGTCTTCATTGTTCCTTGGCACGTCTCCTTTTATGCGTCTTCAAGGCTAGATCATAACGAATACATAGAGGTAAAAAGAACTAGAATAATCAGCTAAAACAGAATTTTTATAATTGAAAACGCTTGCATTTAAGCGCTTTCAAGAGATATATCGAAAAAAACAAAGTTTTTTGTGAATTTCACCACATTTTCAGCAGGATTTCGTGTTTTTTTGTCGTATTTACTACTTTACCAGAAAATTAATCTCTACAAATTAATATGGAATTGGGAGAGAACCGTATGCATGTTCGTTCATTTCAACTTGGTGATACCTCTTCGGTTAAAGAACTTCTAGAAGACGTTCTGTCGGAAACCTGCTATGAAGAGACGATTGAAGCCTTCGCTCGTCAGCTTTCGTGGGACACGGAGCTTGTTTTAATCGCTCAAGAAGAAGAGCAAGTCGTAGGCATGATTATCGGCACGATTGATAACAACAATGGCTACTACTATAGGATCGCAGTCGCAACAGCATATCAACGTAAGGGTATCGGCAAAGCTTTGATCGAGGCAATGAAGCAGCGGTTTCTCGGGCGGAATGTTAAGAAAATTATGGTAACGGTAGATGTGCACAATGAAATGGTGCTGCCTGTGTATGAGTCTGCTGGTTACAGTTCAAATGACTTTTCCAGAGCTGCTCACCGACTTAGCATTGTGAAAAAAGTAAGCGTCTAGGCTTCACTTGTTACTGGTAGGGAATGAAATAAGTTTGCTTATAGGGAGCATATCTGTGCCGCCATTGCAATTGGGGGTCAGATATGCTTTTCTAGTATAATAAGATGACGTTTCGGCAGCAATTTACAGAGGAGCTTGGAATATGGATAATTTCACGCCGTATGTGATAAAAAGCTTCAAACACGACGGGCATCTCCATCGCATGTGGTTGACCAATTGGCGAGTTCCTTCAAGTATGCTCCATGAAGAGCATCAGAAGCAGGGTATGCTTGTGTTCATTAATAGTCAGACAAAGATTCAAGAAGCGGATGGCAAAGAGTGGGTTAGCCGCATTCCAGGGGTTTCTTTTTTTATTCCGAAAATGTGGTTTAATATCGTTGCTCTTATAGAGGAGACTGGGGTACGCTATTACTGTAATGTGGCCTCTCCTTTGTATGTGAATCAGCAAATTTTAACGTATATCGATTATGACTTGGATGTTATCCGGTTGCCAGATCGAACGGTACATATTGTAGACCAAGATGAATACGAGCGTCATAAGCTCGGCTACCATTACTCGTCCCTTGTCGAAACGAAGGTAAAGGAGGGGCTTGCAACGCTGTTGGCGTTAGTGAATGAGGACAAGCCGCCTTTCCAAGATGACATGGTGATCTACTATTATGAGCAGTGGGAAAAGTATAAGAGCGGAGGCGGTTAAGTGAGCTTCTTTGTAGGGCGAGAAGATTCGAAAAGACAAGTTTCTACGCAAAGGTATGTTCATGAATCGAAAAGCTTCACGCACGAGCTGTGGGATTGGACGAAATCCATTCTCGTAGCTCTTCTTGTTGTTATCATTGTTCATCAATTCGGTTTCAATCTATCTACGGTGCGCGGTCACTCGATGGATCCGACGCTTCAAGAAGGCGAGTGGTTGTTCGTGAATAAAGCCATCACCTATTTGAAAGCACCGAGCCGGGGTGAAATCGTTATTCTTGAGGAGCCTGAGAAGTTAGCATTACCTCAGCACCCTTTGTTGGTCAAAAGGGTTGTGGCTATCGCAGGCGATGAAGTACAGAGCCGCCAAGGGGCGCTCTATGTGAACGGCGATAAAGTCACGGAGCCGTATGCAGATACGCCTATCGAAGATGGTGACTTCGGACCGACAGAGGTCGGACCGGGCCAAATCTTCGTAATGGGCGATAACCGGCATCAGGCAGCAAGCGCAGACAGCCGTATGTTCGGGGTCATACCGATCAGTCTCGTCCAAGGACGGGCTGACTTCGTGTTATGGCCGCTCGATATGGCGGGGAAGCTTTAAGTTCGTGTTCAAAAAAGTCCGGTTTTCAGCACCGAGAAGATTGAAAGAAGCTAGGAAATGAGGAGCGGAGCGTAGTGATAGCTACGTGAGCACCGGAAGTTCCGGCTGAATTCAATATTCGATGTCGAGTATGCTTCTTGGACTACTTCGTGATCAAAACTGGACTTGAGAGAGGTGAGCAGGTTGGCGGTTTCCATTCCTGACAGAACAGACTGGCGCAAGTTACAACAAGAGATCGTGGAAGCCGCACCCTCTCTTGGTATTGATAAGATCGGCTTCACTTCTGCGGAGCCGTTTCACGCATTGAAAGATATCCTTCTCCGCCATAGGGAGAAGGGCTTCGAATCCGGCTTCGAGGAGCCGGACATCGAGAAGCGGGTACATCCCGAGCTGAGCTTCGACGCGCCACGGTCGATCATCTCGATCGCCGTCGCGTACCCGTCGAAGCTCTCGAACCCGCCCCGATCTGAGCCTGGGGCGTATCGGGGCATGATCTCGCGCTCCTCGTGGGGGAGCGACTACCACGACGTGCTTCGCGATCGGCTCGCGAAGCTGGAAGCCTTCATCGCCGAGCGCGTGCCGGAGGCGAGACTGCAGAGCATGGTCGACACCGGTGCCCTCGTCGACCGCGCTGTCGCCGAACGTGCCGGCATCGGCTGGAGCGGCAAAAACTGCGCCGTCATCACCCCCGAATGGGGCTCGTGGGTGTATTTGGGCGAAATGATCACGAACATCCCATTCGAATCCGATATAGGTATTATGGACCAATGCGGAGACTGCACGATTTGCATCGATGCCTGTCCCACAGGGGCGCTAGTCGGCCCAGGGCAGCTCAATTCGAGCCGCTGCATCTCGTTCATCACACAGACCAAGGGGTATGTGGATGACGAATACAAACGCAAAATCGGCAACCGACTCTACGGCTGTGATACCTGCCAGGTCGTCTGCCCGAAGAACAAGGGGATGAACTGGACGCATCATCCCGAACTGCAGCCTGACCCGGAGAAGGTCAAGCCGCTGCTCATTCCCTTGCTCACGATGTCGAACAAGGATTTCAAAGAGCAGTACGGGCGCATAGCAGCTTCCTGGCGCGGCAAAAAACCCATCCAGCGCAACGCCATCATCGCGCTGGGCAATTTCAAGGACCGCACGGCGGTGCCGGTCTTGAGTGATCTGCTGCGGAGCGATCCGCGCCCGGAGATCCGGGCTACCGCAGCGTGGGCGTTGGGGCGTATCGGCGGCGAGGATACTTTCGCCGCTTTAACTAATGCTGCTGCGGCTGAGCAAGAGCCGCAGGTGAAGACGGACATCGAGAAAGCCATAGCTGTACTGAACAGTCAAGCAGTGGCCATTCAGGAGGAATAAAATGAAACAACCGCAAGAAGCAGTCTTGCTCATCTATACCGAGATCGACTCGCCTATCGGTTCCCTCGTGCTTGTGGCATCCCCACAGGGCCTTTGCAAAGTCGAGTTCGGTACCTATGAGAAGAATCGAGAACAACGAGAGCAGTGGGCAAGTCGTTGGTATGGGGCGTTTGAGCTCAGCGAAAATGCGGAGCAGCTAGCACCCGTAGCTGAGCAGTTAACGCAGTATTTTAAGAGAGAACGAGAGAGCTTTGAAGGGGATCTGGATCTACAAGGAACAGATTTTCAGAAGCGTGTATGGCTGGCTTTGCAAACGATCCMTTATGGGGAGACAGCATCCTATAAACATATAGCGGAAGCGATTGGCTCGCCGAAAGCAGTTAGAGCCGTAGGGGGAGCGAACAATCAGAATCCCATTCCTGTCATCATCCCCTGTCATCGGATCATTGGCGCAAACGGCGATCTTGTAGGATATGGCGGGGGCCTTCCGACCAAAGTGCACCTATTAGATTTGGAACAACGATCATTGCTAACCTAGAAGTTCAACAACTACAACTTGTGGAGTGAATCCTATGAAATATGTGCATTTGGATTCGGTGGAGTCCGGTCAATTCCTGGGACGTACGATATATGCCAGCAATGGGGCTATTTTGCTTTCGGAGAATGTGCAGCTAACCGTTTTTATGATTAATACGCTGAATCGAATTGGCGTGACGATGATTTATATCAAAGACCCGAACCTAGAAGATGTGGAGATCCCAGAAATCCTATCGGATGAAACGAAGCGACTTGTCATGACACAGATGGGGCAGACGTTCGCGTCTATTCAGTCAGGGAAAGATTTCAACTCGCGCAACGTCAGCATGTCCATCAACACACTACTAGATGAGATTATGAAAAATCGTGATGTTCTCGTACAGTTGAATGACATTCGGACGCAGGATAATCAAATGTATATCCATGCCATGAACGTCTGTATGATGGCTGTACTCATCGGGATGAATATGGGGATGAATGCGACCCAATTGAAGGATCTCGCTATGGGGGCGCTTTTGCATGATATTGGGAAAGTGGAGCTGCTCACAGACGATGAATCGGAGGATCCGCGGCGACATCATACGTGGCGTGGGTTTGAGCTATTGAAGAATAAGCGTGAGTTCAATCTGCTCATTGCACATGTTGCCTTTCAGCATCATGAGGCTCTGAATGGAGAAGGCGTTCCGAGAGGGATCATGGGCGAAGATATTCATCTCTATGCCAAAATCACTGCCGTCGCCAATATGTACGACAACTTACTCTTTGATATGTCTGCAGGACGCCGCAAGCTGCCGCATGAAGCCTGTGAATATATGCTGGCGTTGGCGGAAACGAAGCTGGATCGCGATGTGTTGATTCAATTTTTGAAAATTGTTTCGATCTATCCGACGGGAACTTCGGTTCGATTGACGAATCGGGAGACTGGCGTTGTCGTTGGTCAGCATCGAGGACTTCCAACGCGCCCGATTATTCGGATTGTGAAGCAGGATGCCACAGATAAAGTGTTGGACATCAAAGAGATCGATCTGGCGAAGGAAACGACTTTATTCATTGAACAAGTTCTTTAATTTGTAAACCGTGGAACAGAAATGATATGATAGAACAAGCATTCTATTCTAACTATGTACAAGCAGGGGGCACAGGTTATGTGGAGTTATTTAATTCCCATTCTCACATTGATTGCAGGTTTGGTTGGCGGTTTCTTTATTGGTGTATTCTATTTGAAGAGACAGCTGGAATCCATGCAAAACAATCCTGAAATGCTAGCCAAAATGGCGAAGCAAATGGGTTACAACATGAATAAGCAACAATTGAATAAAGCACAACAGATGATGAAGAACCAAAATTTCAACCAAAAGCGGAAATAAGAAATAGGGTGGAGTGGTAGAGAAGATGGCATCCATCGATTATAAAAATGGATTAGTTGCAGAAAATCGCGAGCAGATTGAAGGGCATGTCCGTGAAATTTTGCGACTGATTGGTGAAGATGTAGATCGCGAAGGTCTGTTGGATACGCCAGCTCGTGTAACGCGTATGTACGAAGAGATTTTTGCAGGGTATGCAGCAGATCCTCGCGAAGTACTTGGTGTTACTTTTGATGAACAGCATGAAGAGCTAGTTATTATCAAAGATATCGTTTACTACAGCCAGTGTGAGCACCATATGGCGCCTTTCTTTGGCAAAGTCCATGTTGGTTACTTGCCAAGCGGTAAAGTGGCTGGTCTCAGCAAATTTGCTCGTTTAGTTGATGTCGTTACACGCAAGCTGCAAGTACAAGAACGTATTACCTCAGAAATTGCTGACATTCTATTCGATGTGCTTAAGCCGCATGGCGTCATGGTTGTCGTTGAAGGCGAGCATATGTGCATGTGCGCCAGAGGCGTGAAGAAATACGGCAGTCAAACCGTAACATCTGCGGTGCGCGGCTCTTTCCGTAAGGATGCAACACTGCGTTCGGAATTTCTATCATTATTAAAATAATAAGAGCACCGGGGAATGTGCACGAAGACAATGGTCTTGTGCATCATTCCCTTTTTTCAGTTGTGCACCAGGTTGGGCTTGTTGGGGAATGGAGAATATAGTATTCTTTTAAAAATATAATCCTTCTGCATCAGGGGGTCGAATGGTGACTATCGTACATGCTCTCGCATAAACTGATAGCAGTGTGAGGAATCGCCCCAGCAGCAGGATACAGGTAAGAACGGCGCCCTACAGCGCTAGAGGGCTAGAGGAGGCAAGCATATGAACAACATACGTAAATATCGGCCTGGTGAGGCAGCTTCCTCGAAATGGAGTGAAGAACGGGATGAATTTGAACGGGATTATGCAAGGTTGATTCAGTCACCAACTTTTCGGCGTCTACAAGGGAAATCTCAGGTGTTCGGGGCCGGTTCGGGAGATTACTATCGGACTCGTCTGACGCACTCCTTGGAGGTTGCACAGATTGCACGAGAAGTGGCGAAGCGTTTAGAGCGGACGAATCCCTTTTTGAGCAAAAGAGAGCACCCAGGCCTGATCATCGATCCGACCGTTGTCGAGTGCGCATCCATAGCGCATGACTTCGGTCACCCGCCTTTTGGACATAAGGGCGAAGAAGTGCTCAATCATATCCTGATGAGGGATCACGGCTTGAAATATGAGGGCAATGCGCAAAACTTCCGGATCCTCATGTTTCTTGAAAAACGAGCAGGCAGCGAGAGTGGCCTGGATCTGACGGCAGCTGTGCTTCTCGGTATCAACAAGTATCCTTTTTTGATCGAGGAAGAGGGGCGTCTCAAGGGTGTCTACGGGGCAGAGTGGGACGTCATTCAGGAGCTTCGTGACATTTGGAAAATGCCTGTCGGTTGTTCCACATTGGAAGCGCAATTGATGGACCTCTGCGATGATATTGCGTATTCTACGCACGATATCGAGGATGGCATTCGGGCAGGCAAAATTCAAATGAACGCTACCTTTTTCGAGGATCAACGATTGATTCGACATCTCGTGATGGAGATATTGAACGATCCCAATCAGCATAAATTCGGCTGGGAGCAAGTTGATATTGAGCAGATGGTGCGCCGGGTTCTGCATGATTATTTGGAGCAATGGGAGCTTATTTTTGCTGAGTGCAACCGCGAGGAATCACGGACGCGCAGAGAGATGAAAGCGCGCTGGGTCAGCTCCTTCGCCAGCCGTCTCGACATCATCGACGACACGGATCGCGGCTGGAAGAAGGTCGCCCTCGTCAAAGACGGAGCAGAGGATATGGATTTGCTTCGCACGATGGAGATCCTTAAGAAGCTGGCGTGGGTCACGCTGATCAAGGATTTCCGCGTCCTGCGTCTGCAAAAGCGCAGCGAGATCATCGTCGAGCGTCTCTGGGACAGCTTCATCGAAAAAGACAAAGGGCAATGGATCATCCCGCCCGACTGGATCGATAGCTACGAGCGGCGCAGCACGAATAGTAATTGGAGCTGGCCGCGCTTCGTCGCGGACTACATCTCGGGCATGACCGATGCGTATGCCGAGAAGGTATACGCGGAGTTGTTCGCGAGTAAATCGGGCTCGATTTACGAGATGGATTGAGTGGGCGTGCCCACTCAAGTTCTGTCTGCAAGTAGATGTGAGCGGGTGCTGGTAGCTACAAGTAGCCACAAGCACCAGGAAGTACCTTACAAGTAGCCACAAGCACCTCGCCACCTCTCTTCCACCAACCAGCCGCCGCTAGAGCGCAAATAGATGGATTATATACAGCTATTCAATCTAGTTTTCCTCATTTAGGAAGATTAGATGGATTTCCTGTAGCTAATTTGATGGTTTTAAGGGGAAATGGCGGAAACTGCAACATTTAGCTGTACTTTTTCCATTTAAATTCAAAAATCAACGAAATATGCCAAAATTAGCTGTAGGTTTTCCAGTTAAGTTGGCTGTTATGGGCATACATGGGGCACTTGGATCGAAGCGCATACGGAGTGTAATGCACAAGAGTATAGTGAGTCCAGGGTCTAAGTAAGGACCTAAGTAACTAGCTACTTTTCACTCACCACTAACCATCACTCAACAGTAGCCGCTTGTCACTTACCACAAACCGTAACCCACCAGTAGCCGCTTGTCACTTAACATAAACCGGAACTCACTAGTAGCCGCTTGTCACTTACCACAAACCGTAATCCACCAGTAGCCGCTTGTCACTTTACCACAAACCGTAACCCACCAGTAGCCACTTTTTACATACCACAACCCGTAACCCACCAGCAGCCGCTTGTCACTTACCACAAAACGTAATCCACCAGTAGCCGCTTGTCACTTACCACAAATCGTAACCCACCAGTAGCCACTTGTCACTTAACATAAACCGTAATCCACCAGTAACCGCTTCTCACTTACCACAAACCGTAATCCACCAGTAGCCGCTTGTCACTTACCACAAACCGTAACTCACCAGTAGCCGCTTGTCACTTAACAAACCCGTAACCCACCAGTAGCCGCTTGTCACTCACCACAAACCGTAATCCACCAGTAGCCGCTTGTCACTTACCACAAACCGTAACCCACCAGTAGCCGCTTGTCACTTAACATAAACCTTAACTCACCAGTAGCCGCTTGTCACTTAACATAAACCGTAACTCACCAGCAGCCACTTGTCACTTAACAAACCGTAACCCACCAGTAGCCGCTTGTCACTCATCACACCCCACCACCCACCAGCACAAATCCACCACCCCCGCCGCGTGCAAATAGATGGATTTAGTACAGCTAATCTAGCAAGTTTTTCACATTTAGGAAGTTTAGATGGATTTCCTGTAGTTAATTTAGCGGTTTTAAGGGGAATTAGCGGAAACCGCGACATGTAGCTGTACCTTTTCCATCTAAATTTAATAATCAATAAAATTAGTCAGAATTAGCTGTAGGTTTTCCAGTTAAGTAGCGACACAGGAGCATACGGTTGAGAGTTTGGCAGATTTGGCTGATGAGGGGTAAGCGTTGCTTGCCTCTTTTTCGTATAGGTTTGTATAGGCGTGCAAGCCGATAAAAGGCAAAAAAATACCGACCTCATCAGAGGTCGATTTTATAGGGAGGAGGGAATACCAGCGTTAACGTGCTCGGATGTGGCCGATGGTTCAATACTGCCGAGGAAGTCCATCGTGCGGCTCACATACGTTTTGGGCTCAGCGCGGTACAGAAGTTCATGCTGTGCGTTAGGGAGAATCCATAGCTTAGAGGCGGTATTGTGTTGCAGCTTGAACATAGCCTCGACTAAAAGATGAGGAGCCTTGTTATCATTTGTGCCATGAATCAAGAAGATCGGCATCTCATATGACGTTGTAGTTACTTTAGTGAAAGGCACGTCATGCAAGCTTACGCCATTAAGTAAAGGGAAGAATAAACGAACAAGTGGGAGAGAAGGGTATTTTGGCAGATGTACGACTTGATTCATATTTTGATAAAGGGTGTCTGAGTTCAGCAGAAATGTGCTGTCTAGGATCATCCCTGAAATATCTCCTTTTTGCTGTAGAGCAGTTTGTAAGGCAGTGCCTGCCCCCATGGAAAAGCCCCAAATAAAGATTGAACCACCAGTGGACTGTTTGATGTAATCAATGGCCCCAAGCAGCTCTTGGGATTCCTGAACACCGCCGGTCATGAGGCGACTACTTGTGGGATTCACGTAGCCATAGTCAAACATGAGAACATTATACTGCTTTTTATGAAGCTCGCGGGCTAAGGTGTACAAAGGAACCCATTCTTCTTCACGATTGCCGCCATAACCATGTGAGAAAATGACAGTTTTACTCGAGCCTGCTGCTGGGATGAACCAGCCATCTAAGTTGGATTTACCGTTTAGACTCGGAAACGAAATGTTCGTATAAGGAAGTCGGACAGCTTTCATCGGATTTGAATGTAGAGGCTCAATATGTGGCCTAGCCAAAGTCCAAGCAATGTAAGCGTGGAAGATGAGTACGACTGAGGTGCATAGAATTAATAAGGCTAAAAAAGATGTGGCGATTAGCTTTTTCCTGCGTAAAAAAGGTTGTGTAACCTGATCAAGAGTGGGTTGCAGCGATCCCGTTACAGGATGTAGTGTAGTAGTAGACATCGATGAAGCCTCCCTCCGTGAAGATGTGTATGTGAAATTTCGCTAGTTAGAGGTGTAAAATTGGAAGGGAGAGTTAATTGTTTAAATATTCTGATAAATATTTCTATAACTTAATATTATTCTGAATGCGCTTACAAGTCAATGTGGATGCGGCATTTGTAAGCCTATTGTAACGGTTCTGTAATAATGGGAAAAAGAGGTGTTTGACCTTTACGGTTCCACGTAGTTTCGTTATACTGAACATAACAAGGTTTCATATAGTGAAACAGTTTGGCTTATAAAGGTGGTGACTCTTCTATGGAAGATGGCAAGCTGACCGTGCGTGCTGTTGAGCGCGCTTTAGATATTATGCTTTGTTTCACGGGGGCGTCAGAATTGACGTTAACCGAAATTGCTACACGTGTGCAGCTTCACAAAAGCACCGTGCATCGCCTTCTCGCATCGCTTGAAGGCAAGGGCTTCATCATGCGTGATGAAGCGACGGATAAGTACAGACTGGGTTACCGGCTCTGGGAGCTCTCGGCTAACTTGTCCAAAGAGGGAGACCCCGGCATCATTCTGCTGCCGGAGATGGAACGGCTGCGCGATCAGCTCGGCGAGACGATCTCGCTGTACGTGCAGGACGGCCTGGTGCGCGTGCGCATCCAAGCCGTGCAGAGCAACCATGCCATTCGCCGTGTGGCCCCTGTCGGGGCGCGAATGCCGCTTTACGTCGGCGCCTCGAGCAAGGTGCTCGTCGCCTTCGCTGAGCCAGGGCTGCTGGAGCAGCTGCTAACCTCGGCCGACTGGCCGACAGGGTTAGACACGCAGGCGTACCTGCAGCAGCTCAGCGACACACGACGCGCGGGCTTCGCCACGAGCGTCGAAGAGCGCGAGCCTGGCGCGGCGGCTGTGTCCGCGCCGATTCTCGACCGCGGCGGCCGACTAGTGGCCGCCCTCGCGGTCTCAGGTCCAGCGAACAGGCTCACGCTGGAGCTGATGCAAGAGCAGGCGCCGACGATTATGGAGGCGGCGCGCCGGATGGGTACGATGCTGCGCTAAGCGGTATCGTTGGCCATCTTGCAGTACATAAGCAATCGCGGTGGTCTTATCTCGCGATAAGCCTCTGATCTAAGCAGTAATAAGCAAGGTAAACTTGCTTATTACTGCTTTTTCATTGCGCTGCCGCGCCCTGGCTCTCCTGTCCCGTGCAACCCGTACGGACCTCCTGCCCCCATCGTCCCATCGCATCCCCAATGTTGTTAGGATAGGTGAGGTGAGTGAGTGGGATTCCAGACGGGTGCTGCTGGCATGGGGAGAGCAGGGGGAGGCGTGGAGACAAAGCGGGGTTTAGAGAGAGTCTCTCCCCTTTCTCAAAAATGCAAAAATACAACCTTTTCTACTAATTTATGGTTGGAATTGACAAATGCGTGCAAATAGGCAACCTTTTTAACGTATTTCATGAGAATCTCCTGAAATCACTCCAAATAGATGCCTATTTGCATCAATTTCCAATAACGAGAGCGGAATCCATTCGAAAAGTGCTCTTTTGCATTTTTGACAGGGTTATTGGATTTGAAGACGTGAGAGTTCTCACAAAATCAATTACTTTACTCCATCGACACTATGTTTGTCGCCATCACGTCCCTCCCACTCCCAACCCAAGTCCCCATCTAAATCGCCCAACATAGACGGATGCTTTGCCGCCGTTAAGCCATACTAAACATGGGAAGGGGAGTGGGCAAACCATGAAGAAGACAGCCTCGATGCTGGCGATTTGGATAAGCTTGGCCAGTAACATCGTGCTGACCGCCATCAAAATCATCGTCGGCCTTCTGTTCAATAGCCAAGTACTGATTGCTGACGGTATTCATAACGCTGGGGATGTCATCGCGACAGCAACAGCTTACAGCTCCATGCGCGTATCCTCCAAACCAGCGGATGTCGATCATCCTTACGGGCATGGAAAAGCAGAGGTGCTCGGTGCTTTTATCGTTGCAATAATACTGGGCTTAGCCGCGATCTATATGGGCTATCACTCCATACATGCCCTGTTCGAGGCAGCAGGAGAGGCACATATCATTGCCCTTTGCGCAGCTGTTGTTTCCCTCGTATGGAAACAAATTCTCTATGTCTACACGATGCGTATAGGAAAGCAGCTCAATAGCAAAGGGTTGATAGCCACAGCCTACGATCATTTAGCGGACGTGTACGCCTCTATAGCGGCTTCTGTAGGGATTGGTCTAGCATTACTCGGAGATCATTACAATATTAGCTACTTGGCGTACGGAGATCCTGTAGCGGGGATCATCGTCTCTTTCCTTGTATTGAAGTTAGCCTACGAAATGGGCAGCGAATCCTTTGATATTTTGATGGAGCGAAGTGTTAGTCCTGCCTATATCGAGCAGTATGCTGCGTTAATCCGAGGTGTGCCAGAAGTTAAGCGGATTGATCGACTACGTGCGAGGGAACATGGTCATTACATATTAGTTGATGCGAGGCTTGGCATTCCGGGCCAATTGTCGATCCAAGAAGGTCACGACATTAGTCGCAGCATTAAGCAGAAAATCAAAGAAGCCCATAGTGATGTGGATGAGGTACTAGTCCACTTAAATCCTTGGTATGAAGAGCAAGCTGACGCCTGAGTTGTTGCGTCGGCTTTTTACATTGTTTTTGGATATTATTTACAATCACTCCGATTCGCGTTAGATTAGTCATAGCATCTTATCGACAACGTCTACGTTACAGTTTAAAGGAGTGAAAGCTTTGAGTCGAAGAGCAAAAGACATTTGGATAGGTATCGCGGTGGCAAACGGATGTGGAATCTTCTTTATGCTGTTGACCGCCTATATCATCAAACTAGCTACAGGTGTAGAAGGAATATTGATCTTGTCCGACTTTGTCTTGCTTCCATTCATCATGGGCATCATTAATGCTTTTTTCTGGCGAAAACACCGCGTCACAGTTGGTCCGTGTTTTGGATACGCATTTCTTAATCTAGTTGTGGGTTTAATTTATAGTTATTTCATGATGGGCGAGGGCTATATTTGTCTTATTATCGTGGCTCCACTGATTTATCTCTTTATTTTACTTGGGGTTCTGATGGGTAAACTGATGTTCAAATGGAACCAAACAACGTTAAACGTCAGTATTCTTGCGGCGATGACCGTTCTCGTATTTACAAATATCATCACAGCGGAACCTGGTGAAAGCCAGGTTACCGACCGAATTCTCATACATGCGAAACCCGAAGTCGTATGGCAAAATGTCACGGCATTTTCACCCATTACGTCAGAGCCTGACTATTGGTTATTTAAAATCGGCTTGCCAAGCCCCATTCAATCCACGGCAGAAGGCCATTATGTCGGCGCAGAACGTAAGTGTATTTTCAGCAACGGCATTGTATTCGATGAGAGAATCGTAGAATATGAAGAAAACCGAAAGCTAACCTTCGCGATTACGAAGTTGCCTGACGATCCAGAAATTTTAGGGCATATAAGCTTGTCTAAAGGACAATTCATCCTAGAAGATAATGGTGACGGGACTACGACATTAGTAGGCACAAGCTGGTATGATTTAAAGGTGAAGCCATCCCTTTATTTTGATATGTGGACGAAAAGCATCATTCGCAATGTRCATCTCGAAGTTATGAAGCACATGAAAGAGTTAGCGGAACAAGTGTAGGGAGCAACTCATTGTGACAAAAAAACACCCCTACACACGAGCTCGCATTTGCGGCTCCATCTAGAGGTGTTTTTTATTTATACATCGCGTTCATCACACGATTCGCACACATGTTATTTCGCGAAAATATGATTCCCAATCTGTAGCGTCTGTTGACGAGTCCAGATCCATGAGCTTGTCGCTGTTTTCGGATTGAAATAGTAAAGCGCGCCACCCGTTGGGTCCCAGCCGCGAACAGCCTCTAAGGCAGCTTTATAAGCTTGACTATCCGGCGTTAAATTATATTGGCCATCGCTGACTGCCGTAAAAGCACCAACTTCGAACACGATGCCTTGAATGGTATTCTCGAACTGACTGGATTTTAGTCGGTTCATAACAACCGCTCCAACAGCTACTTGACCCTCATAGGATTCTCCGCGTGCCTCACTATAAATGACTTTAGCCAGCATATCGAGCTCTGCTTGATTCACTGTGAATTTACGCAAGTACTCCCACGTCTTCGCACCAACGATCCCATCCACGCTAAGTCCATAATTCGTTTGGAAGTTACGAACTGCCGCGGCTGTAATCGGACCATATTTTCCATCTATAGAAGGCTCATAAATGCCTAAAGTTTTTAGTCGGAATTGTGCGTCCCATACGTCACCATTTTGTGTACCTTGCTTTAAAGTCGTAGCTTCTGCTGCGGATGCCTTCGGGCTCCACGTACCTGCATTCATCCCTAAACCAAAGGAAGCTACGAGTGCGACTACGACTAGTTTTTTAATCAACATCATCTTCATCTCCCCTTTCGCTTTCCTCAGTATAAGTGCCAGTATACCTCGTCTCAACCCGCAGTTTTTGGAAATGTAAGTCAATCTCTTGGGGCTCTAAGGGTTGAGCAGGGTCATTTTTTTATTGAAATGAGCGAATTAATCATTGTTATTCCCATGAATAGGAAAAAGCCCGAGACTGCCATGAAGGCAATCACGAGCTTTTTTGTGTGTTTTGCTGGTTATTGAGTGTATATAATTAGTTTTTGTTTTCCGCAAGAATCGAACGAAGAACGGTTTGCAGGATACCACCGTTACGGTAGTAGTCTACGTCTACCAAGCTATCCAAACGCACAAGAGCTGTGAATTCGAAGCTAGTGCCATCTTCACGAGTTGCAGTTACTTTTACTGTTGAACCTGGTTGTACGTCGTTGCTAAGGCCAGTGATGTCGAAAGTCTCGCGACCCGTAATTCCTAGCGTTTTCCAGCTTTCGCCGTTAACGAATTGAAGTGGAAGAACACCCATTCCAACAAGGTTACTACGGTGGATACGCTCGAAGCTTTCAGCGATAACTGCTTTAACGCCTAGCAAGAAAGTACCTTTAGCTGCCCAGTCACGGGAAGATCCAGTTCCGTACTCTTTACCTGCGATAACGACAAGGTTTTGGCCTTCAGCTTGATACTTCATGGAAGCATCATAAATGGACTCGACTTCGCCAGTTGGCAAGTAAGTTGTAACGCCGCCTTCAGTTCCTGGAGCCACTTGGTTACGAATACGAATGTTCGCGAACGTACCGCGCATCATCACTTCGTGGTTCCCACGACGGGAACCGTAGGAGTTGAAGTCTTCTCTTTTTACACCATGGTTGATCAAGTATTGGCCTCCAGGGCTGTCTACTTTGATGTTACCAGCAGGGGAGATGTGATCCGTTGTTACGGAATCGCCCATAAGTGCTAGTGTTTTGGCGCTGCGGATATCTGCGATATCATCAAGAACGGTACCTAGGTCTGTGAAGAAAGGAGGCTCTTGGATGTATGTGGAGTTCGTGTCGAACTCGTACAGATCGCCTTCTGGAATTTGAATTTGGTTGAAACGCTCATTCGCACGGAATACATTGCTGTATTTGTCGCGGAACATGTCAGGGCTCATAGCTATGTTAAGCGCATCTTGGATCTCTTGGTTTGTAGGCCAGATATCTTTCAAGTAGACAGGTTTGCCAGTGTGGTCATTACCGATTGGATCTGTCGCAAGATCGATGTTCACAGTACCTGCAAGAGCATAAGCAACAACTAATGGAGGTGATCCAAGGTAGTTCGCTTTTACTTGTGCATGCACGCGGCCTTCGAAGTTACGGTTACCGGAGATAACAGCGGCAACGGTCATATCGTTGTCGATAATCGCTTTGCTTACTTCGTCTGGAAGCGGACCGGAGTTACCGATACAAGTTGCACAGCCGTAACCAGCAACGTGGAAGCCAAGAGCTTCTAGGGACTCAAGAAGGCCTGCTTTAATCAGGTACTCAGTAACAACAAGGGAACCTGGTGTCAAAGAGCTTTTTACGAAAGCTGGTTTTTTCAAACCAAGAGCTACCGCTTTTTTCGCTACGAGACCAGCACCGATCATAACGCTTGGGTTGGATGTATTCGTACAGGAAGTAATCGCCGCGATGACGACTGCGCCAGTACCCATTTTAACGGTTTCGTTTGGATATACAACATCAACAACTTCAGCCACTTTCTCTTCCGTCAAGCCGTATCCGCCTTTTTCGATCGGTGTACGGATGATAGCGTTGAAAGATTCTTTCATGTTCGTAAGTTCTACGCGATCTTGCGGACGTTTAGGACCAGCTAAGCTTGGAACTACCGTGCTAAGATCAAGCTCAAGAACATCTRTGAACACTGGATCTGGTGTGCTGTCTGTGCGGAACATGCCTTGTGCTTTGTAGTAAGCTTCAACAAGCGCGATTTGCTCTTCCTCACGGCCAGTAGCACGCAAGTAGTTCAATGTTTCGTTATCGACAGGGAAGAAACCGATTGTTGCGCCGTACTCAGGAGCCATGTTCGCAACTGTTGCACGGTCAGCCAAGGAAATGTTGCTTAGTCCAGGACCGAAGAACTCAACGAATTTACCAACAACGCCTTTTTTACGCAAAATTTGAGTAACTGTCAACGCCAAGTCAGTCGCTGTAGCGCCTTCTGCCAATTGACCAGTCAATTTGAAACCAACAACGTCTGGAGCGACGAAGTATAGAGGTTGACCAAGCATACCAGCTTCCGCTTCGATACCGCCAACGCCCCAACCTACAACACCAAGACCGTTGATCATCGTTGTATGGGAGTCTGTACCTACGAGGGAATCCGGGTACACGACAGTTTCGCCGTCAATTGTTTTCGTTGCTGCAACAGATGCCAAGTACTCCAAGTTAACTTGGTGAACGATACCTGTTGAAGGTGGCACTGCACGGAAGTTATCGAATGCTGTTTGTGCCCAACGCAAGAAGCGGTAACGCTCTTCGTTTCTTTCGAATTCTAAGTTAATGTTCATTTCGAGTGCATCCGGGGAACCGAAAGCATCAACCATGACAGAGTGGTCAATTACAAGGTCAACAGGAACTAGTGGGTTAATACGTCTAGGATCTCCACCTTCACGAGCCATAGTCGCACGCATTGCCGCAAGGTCAACGACGACTGGAACGCCTGTGAAATCTTGAAGAACGATACGAGCAGGAATGAAAGGGATTTCTTTGTTCTCATCGCGGCCTTCAGCCCAGCCAGCGATTTGTTTCACGTGCTCACTTGTAATCGCGCGACCGTCAAATTGACGAATAGCAGCTTCAAGCAAAACGCGGATGGAAACAGGAAGATTGGTGATCGTGCCGTGACCTTGGCTTTCAAAGTCAGGAAGGCTGTAATACTGGAACGATTTCGTGCCGACAGTTAACTGCTTGCGCACAGAAAAAGAGTCCTTATTGGACATAGGTAGTTCCTCCTCAAATGATAATATCTAACCATGCCATCGAATTTCATCTAGTGAAACTCGATTTCATAATTCCCTCTACCTCAAGTATAGCGCTTCGCCACGTGTGAGTAAAGATTAATTTCAATCATTTTTACCATCAAAATGTCATATATTGAATCAATTCAAAGCAATTCGGGCTTGTCCTAATGAAACTTATTCCATGCCTTAATAAAAGCTAAGGAGGGATACCAAGATGTCCTGGAAAACAGCGCTCTACAATTACGTTCATGCGAAAAATCAGGCTGAGCTTGAGGGCTCATCCGCACCCTTGGAAGCATTTGTCTCGGACAGCGCTTATGTACGGAAACAGGATGTCAAGGTGCGAAGGCTCCTGAACAGTTACCGAGAACGTGACGCTAAGCTGCTGCGCGGAGAAACCAAGCTCCGTATGCAAGGTGTTAAGGAATTGCCATATGGTATTATTGCGGATATCCAGTTGCATCGGTTTTTGACCTATCAAATTGGTTTGATAGAACATCAGGAGGAGCGTATAGAATCAGAACGAGTGATCATTGAGCAAAATGTTTCAGGCTGGAAAGTTCAAAGTGCGGAGCTCGTACAAAGCGAAAAGTCTCAGCCTAGCCGCGGCCGCAGCTTCCATTTGTCAGAGAATGAAACGTTCCTAGACACCCAGCGCAGCTCACCATCTCTTCCTTATATCAATCCTAGTATACGCAATACGAGTGGTCTGGAATCCGCTCACCGCAAAATCATTTATAATCGTCCCAAAGCCGTCCAATATGCGGAAAAATGGTGGCAAACACCGAATCCTAGTTATGAGTATTTCGAAGTAGATTGCACGAACTATGTCTCGCAATGCCTCTTTGCAGGCKGGGCTCCAATGGACTATACTGGGAAAAGGGAATCGGGCTGGTGGTATGCTGGCAAAAAAGGAAATCAAGAGCTTTGGAGCTATAGTTGGGCAGTAGCCAACAGCTTGCATCATTACCTTGAGCGTCCACATAAGCATGGTTTGACAGGTACAGTCGTCAAGGACGCTTGGGAGCTACAGCCAGGAGACACCATCAGCTATGATTGGGATGGCGACGGCCGCTTCCAGCACAACACAATCGTTATAGGTAAAGATGCCAATGGGATGCCGCTCGTTAATGCGCATACCTTTAATAGCCGTAATCGGTACTGGGCATACAAGGATTCACCTGCTTGGTCAGAACGGACGAAATACATGTTCATTCATGTTGCTGATGAAATGTAAGATGGCATAGAGATTTGTAAATACTAGACGGAGGTACGTAATGAGCCGCAAAATACGAATTGGTTTAATTTATGGAGGGAAATCCGGTGAGCATGACGTGTCTTTGCAAACAGCATTGGCAGTTATGAAAGCTGTGGACTTCACGAAATATGAGATAACACCGTTTTATATATCCA
Organism: Paenibacillus sp. 01T442; assembly: GCF_056398345.1. Lineage (NCBI taxonomy): Bacteria > Bacillati > Bacillota > Bacilli > Caryophanales > Paenibacillaceae > Paenibacillus > Paenibacillus sp. 01T442. Next base: position 25,414 of record NZ_JBFTPF010000002.1, on the reverse strand, counting down.
AAAAAGGCGAGTGGAGAAGCGGAACGCCGCTTTTGGGTCCTGCTGAGTCCAAGGAAGCGCTGACCTTCAGTACGGACGATGCTGGTGCTCCTGCTTCCAACGCACTGTCCCCAATTTTCGGCGGTATTCAAACGAAGGGTGACGTAGCTGTTTCTTCTATTACAACCGCTGGAGCGGAGGATCTCGGATTAGATGTCGTATTCCCGCTTTTACATGGAACGTTCGGGGAAGATGGAACGATTCAAGGACTTTTGGAAATGGCGAATATCCCCTATGTAGGTGCTGGTGTACTGGCTTCTGCTGTCGGCATGGATAAAGTCATGATGAAGAAGGTTTTCGCGCAGGAAGGACTTCCACAGTGCATTTTCCGTCATTTTACCCGCACCGAGTGGGAAAAGAACCGCGCTTATCATCTCTTGGAGCTGGAAACAGCGATTGGCTACCCATGCTTCGTGAAGCCGGCTAACTTAGGCTCAAGCGTTGGGATTTCCAAAGCGAGAAATCAAGAAGAGCTGATCGCGGCCGTTGCTTTTGCTTTCCAATACGATCGCAAAGTGATTATTGAAGAGAATATCGATGCCCGTGAAATCGAAGTTGCCGTTCTGGGGAATGATGAGCCTATCGCTTCTGTCGTAGGTGAAGTCGTATCTTCGAATGAATTCTACGATTATAAAGCCAAATATTTGGACGGCAAATCAGCGATGATTATTCCTGCCGAGATTTCCCAAGAGATATCGGATGAAGTCAGAGCGCTGGCGATTCGTGCGTTCTTGGCGGTGGATGGCAGCGGGTTGTCACGTGTGGACTTTTTCCTAGGCAAAATCGATCAGAAAATCTATATCAATGAAATCAATACGATGCCTGGCTTCACCCCATTCAGCATGTACCCATTGCTATGGCAAGAGACAGGTAAACCTTATAAAGAGCTGCTGGATGATCTCATTCGTTTGGCGCTTGAGCGCCACGCAGCTAAACAAAATATCCAATATTCTTTCGATGCGGAGTAGATAAGCCATGGGATTTCAAACGGAATTCAATTCAGTTTGTAAGTTTAAGTCCGAGCAAGAGCTCTACGAGCTGCTGGAGTATGGCCGCGGCAAAATGGTAAAAAGCGGCTTCCGCGTTTTCCCGACAGGCCAGAAGGTTATCGCGTACACGCCTGAGAACCAAGCGATCGCCATCGTGCGTATCGTGGCCTCCATCGCGGAAATCAATTTCCAAGGTGACGAGGTTACACAAGTGGAAATGGAGCTCATCCGGCGGTTAACCGAGGAAGAAGCTCGCATTCAGACCTCGCTTGCGTTCGAAATGTTTTTCGGAGAGCAAGCTTAAAGAAGCACCGACCTTTCGGGGGTCGGTGTTTTTTGTATGTTAGGGCCTTTGGTCAAGCGATGCTTATTTCATATGGCCTGCTGATGTGTGGCATGCTGGTTGCAAGTTGAGATGGGGAATGTGTAGAAGTAGGTGTATGTTTTGCTGAGTTAGAAAAGAAGTAATCGGGTAGGAATTTCGTGGAATTATCCTGTCGCCTGATGAATAGATGGATTTTTTACAGTTAATAATCTGGATTTTCCGAATAAAAACAGAATAGATGGACAACCTCCAGTTAATTTTAACCATTTTACCCGATCTGAACAAAAAAGGCAGTTTTACCTACATATTTTACAGTTAATTCGAGTGTTCGAAGAAATCCCTTCAAAATAGCTGTACTTTTTCCAGTTAATTATATTTGYGAATCGCTTGAGCCTTTTCTGGTATGTACACCTTTTCGCAGGGGTAATCTAATACAATCCATTTGCAAACGAACCTGGAGGTTAACCGAACATGCTTATTCGCCTAGGATACGTAGCCATGTCCACTGTGGTAAAGAATGCTTCCCCGTCCAAGACGATGACGGCAACAAACTTCAGCAAGCTGCTCGATCGCGAGGCAGCTATTCGCAAGCTGCAGCGCATCGGCGCTGAGAACTTACATAATACGCTCCGTTTGCTCAAACATAATCGTGCTCATGATATCATGGTGTTCAGATTTTCCTCACGCTTCATTCCGCTGATTGGTCACGAGATGCTGGGTGATTGGGATCCGATCCCTGCCTTATCGGCAGAATTTGAGGAACTTGGCAGCTACGCCAAGCAGAATAACATGCGCGTCAGCTTCCATCCCGATCACTTCACCGTGCTCAGTACCGCGAGAAAGGATGTGCTCCAGAAATCGGTCGAAGATTTGGAGCGTCACTCCGCCATGCTAAACGCCATGGGGCTTGGGATGGAAGCGATGTGCAACATTCATGTTGGCGGTTCCTATGGGGATAAAAGTAAATCCGCGAAGCGATTTGTCCAAAACTTCACCGCCATGCGTATTCCGATTCAACGACGAATCACGCTCGAAAATGACGACAAAACCTTCAATGCTCTAGAGACGCTCGAGATTGCTGAGGAAGTCGGTGCTCCAATGGTTCTGGATGTGCATCATCATACAGTCAACAACAATGGCGAAGACGCAGTCGAGCTGTGGCCGCGCATTCAAGAAACCTGGCTAACGCGTGCGCGCTTGCATCTAGATGAGGCATCATCCTCACTCCCACCCAAAATTCACGTTTCCAGTCCCAAAGGCGAAACAGAACCAAGAAGTCATGCCGACTATGTGGAGGTAGGGCCTTTATACAATTTTCTGAAAGCTATAGCCCCCATCACACCGAAACTGGATATTATGATCGAAGCGAAGATGAAGGATAGCGCACTTTTCAAGCTCATGGAGGACCTCAAGGAACAAGAAGGCGTCACAGCCCTCGATGAAGCGTCGCTACAGCTCTAAATCCCATATTTTTCTTGAATTGTTGGACAAAATGGGGTACTTTGGAAGGTAGATCTAATGACTAACCATGCCATTGTGAGAGGGGCTTCTACGAACCATGAGTCAATTGTTAAACGGAAAAAATATACTTGTAATGGGTGTTGCTAATGACCGCAGTATCGCTTGGGCCATTGCACAATCTTTAGCCGCACAAGGCGCTAATTTGGTGTTCACGTTCGAAAACGAGCGCGTTGAGGAACGCGTACGCAAGCTTGCCGATACGATCCCAGGCTCCACGTTGATGCCTTGTAACGTAACCGTAGATGCAGAAATCGATACTTTGGCTTCTGCACTCAAAGAGAAGTTCGGAGTCGTGCATGGACTTGTTCATAGTATTGCTTTTGCCAAAACAGAAGAGTTGGACGGGCTGTTCGTGGACACATCACGCGATGGTTTCGCGCTTGCGCATGACATCAGTGCTTACTCCCTAGTGGCCGTATCCAAACGCATTTACCCGCTGATGACCGAAGGCGGAAGCATCATGACGATGACGTACCTTGGCGCAGAGCGCGCTATGAAGAACTACAACGTGATGGGCGTTGCCAAAGCTGCGCTTGAAGCTAGCGTTCGTTACCTCGCGGCAGATCTTGGCCAATTCGGTATTCGCGTTAACGGCATCTCGGCAGGTCCGATCCGTACGTTGGCTGCCAAAGGCATCAAGGATTTCAACTCCATCCTGCGTCAAGTCGAAGAGAAAGCTCCACTTCGCAAAACAACAGATACAGCTGAAGTTGGTGATACGGCGATGTTCCTTATGAGCAATTTGTCCCGTGGAATCACAGGCGAAGTTATTTATGTAGACGGCGGATACCACATCGTTGGTATATAAAAGGTTTTATTTTCATAGATAAAAGAAGATAGAAAACCGTACGGCTTTGGTGCCGATACGGTTTTTTTATATGAATTTCCGCGCCAATGTGAAAATGTACGAATAAATTAGGATGAAACGCACTAGTATTAGAAACGTATAATTTACTATACTTAACGTAATATCTAAATTAATGAAAAGAAAGAGTTGATATATATGGTAAATGGTGGCGCGGAAACATTCGTTGTTGGTAGCAAAAGTTTTACAGCTGTAGCCATTAATACGGCAGCTAAGGCAGGTCAGTGGATCAAAACCAAGCTTGGAGATATTAATCATGTGGGGACGAAGTACTCTGCACAGGATTTGGTGACAGAGGTCGATAAAGGTTCCGAGAAGTTGATTCGTAATTTGATTATGACGCATTTCCCTAACCATTCCATCCTTGGGGAGGAAGGCGTAGAGCCAGGACCCGAGGCGTCAGCCAAAGCACTGCAAGAAATGAGTGATGAAGAGTATCTTTGGATCGTAGATCCAATTGATGGCACGACGAACTTCGTTCATGGATTTCCATTCTTCTCCGTGTCGATTGCATTGGCGCATAAAGGTGAAGTCATCGTAGGCGTTGTATACGACCCATCACGCGACGAATTATTCGTTGCTGAGAAGGGGAAAGGCGCTTACATGCATGGCAAAAAGACCGAGGTCTCCGAAGAGGAGACGCTGCTTACCAGTTTAATCGCTACTGGATTCCCGGCTGACCGTGATGGAGCGTTGCCTATTAATATGAAAGGCGTTCAGGCGCTTTCGCCGAAAGTTCGTAACATCCGTGTGGCAGGCTCCGCAGCGCTGCATTTGGCCTATGTGGCTGCTGGGCGTCTTAGCGGCTTTTGGGAAATCGGACTCAACGCATGGGACATTGCAGCAGGTGCCTTGCTCATTACAGAGTCAGGCGGCAGTGTGACGGATACGGAAGGCAAGCCTTATCATTTGGGCGTTCGCAACGTGATGGCAACGAATGGACGTATTCACGAGGAGCTCCAGAACGAGTTAGCAGTAGCTGAAGCCACAGGATATGTGAAGTAAAAAAAACCTCTTGCAGGTCGTTCCGTGAGGAGTGACCCAGCAAGAGGTTTTTTCCTCAATTTGGAACGGAGGCAGCCCGTCGTAAAAGTCTGGTGAAATCCGTTGAAATCCTCTATAATATGAGATATCTCATTTATTTAAACGTTTCAATTAACGGGACACGCGAGTCGTGATCGGAATGGATGGAGTGCTTCTATGTCGGTAAATACAGGATCAGGACCAGATATTATTACGTTTGGAGAAACAATGGCACTACTCATGCCTTCAGGTGGTAAGGGCTTAGAGTACTCATCGGAGCTGCATAGCCTGTTTGGCGGTGCAGAGAGCAATGTGGCGATCGGCATTTCACGTCTTGGCGGTCAGGTAGGTTGGTTCGGCAGACTGGGTAAGGACCCGTTAGGTCGTATGATTTTCAAAAAAATCCGTGGTGAAGGTGTCGATGTTTCCCGTGCGGAATTGACTCCCGATGCGCCAACAGGGCTCATGATGCGTGAAGTTCTCATGGGCAAAACGTCCGTTTACTACTATCGCAAAAACTCAGCAGCAAGTCAGATGAGCCCGAAACATTTAGATGAGGCATACATCGCTGGGGCCAAAATATTGCATATTACCGGTATCACACCGGCACTTAGTGAGTCGTGCAGAGAGGCAGCTTTTGAAGCTGTTCGCTTGGCTCGTAAGCATGGCGTGAAGGTTAGCTTTGATCCGAATTTGCGCTTGAAGCTGTGGAGCATCGAAGAGGCGCGTCCTGTGCTGCTGGAGCTGGCGAAATTGGCGGATATTTTCCTGCCAGGCTTGGATGAGCTGAAGTTGCTGTACCAAACCGAAGACTGGGATGTCATCGTGAGCAAGCTGCGCGAATTGTCGGCGGTGTCCATTGTCAAAGGTGGAGAAGATGTGACGTATGTCGTGACGGCGGATACGATTACAACCGTGCCTTACTTCAAAGCAGAGCAAGTCGTTGATACCGTGGGTGCGGGCGATGGGTTTTGTGCGGGCTTTTTGGTGGGCGTGCTGAAAGCGTACGAGTACCCTGAGGCAGTTCGCATCGGGAATTTGGTGGGTTCCATGATCGTGCAGACGGAAGGCGACTGGGAAGGCGCTCCGACGTGGGAGCAAGTGGAAGCGGTACTTAACAACATTAAACATATTGAACGTTAATTGTTCGAAAAACATTACGAAACAATACTCATAAAGGCTTACTCAAAGAAGGGAAGATGATTGTGAAGAAACTTCAATTACTTCAGCAAATTACAAATGAGGGCGTCGTTGCCGTCCTACGCGGAGATACACCAGAAGAAGTCGTCGAAATGGCGGATCAAGCGATCGCCGGCGGTATCAAAGTCATCGAAGTCACGATGACCGTACCTTTCGCGCTGCGCGCGATCGAGGAGCTTGCGAAGCGCTACTCGAGCACAGCCAAGGACGCGTCCAAGTACGCGATTATCGGGGTGGGCACAGCCCTTGACCCCGAAACGGCGCGTGCCGCGATCCTTAGCGGGGCCGAGTTCGTTGTCGGCCCGTCTTTGAACCCAAGCACGGTTACCCTGTGTAACCGGTATCGCGTGCCGATCATGCCAGGGTGCATGACCATTGCGGATATCCAAGCCGCGCTTGAGCTTGGCGTGGACATTGTGAAGCTCTTCCCGGGTAATCTGTACTCCCCGGCGATGATTAAGGCCATTAAAGGTCCGCTGCCACAGGCGAACATCATGCCTACTGGCGGGGTTTCGCTGAGCAACCTCGGCGAATGGATCCAGGCCGGCGCAGTTGCCGTCGGCATCGGCTCCGATTTGACCAGCGAAGCGGTCAAAACAGGAAACTACAGCCTTGTTGCGAAGAAGGCTGCTCAATATATCGAGGCCTACCAAGCGGCCAAGAAGTAGGCATTTGCATGCGCTCCGTCGAAATTAGGACGGAGCGTATTTTTTTGTGCGGAAATGGAGGCAGGGCAGATGGAGCAGAGCGGTCAKGCTAGATTATTGCTCAGTGTGAGCAATTTGGAGGCGTCGATAGCTTTTTATAGGAGCCAGCTAGGCTGGGAGTTGCTTGAGCGGGACGAGGGGTGCTGTGCGGCATTGCTGCACATTGGTGATACAGCAGATGAGGCTGTTCTGGTCGTGAAGGGATATGAAGCAAGTGGGGTTCTGAAACGTTGGTTAAGAGCGAATTACAGCGCAGCACAAGCTGGAAGCCTTGTTTACATCGGTGTAGCTTCTGTAACTGACGTGGAGTCGAAATTGCTCGCCAGAGGCTATCAGCAGGCTATAGGGAGTCAGGAATCAGAGCATATTCGTGAACGCCATGTTCCGACCATTGATGGGTATACACTGGTCTACTGGGAAGAGCTATTCCCATCCCATATCGAGATTATGAAGATGTATGAAGCGGGCGTGGAAGAGTTACATCAAGCGATCGACGGCTTATCCGATGCACAGCTTAACTTACGTGAAGTACACGACAAGTGGTCGATTCGTGAGCATGTGCTGCATCTGATCGATTTGGAGCTGATCGCCCTGCATAAAGTGAAATTTGCACTTGCGGAGCCGGGGCGGATGTATACGGGGAATGCGTTTCAACCAGATGATTGGCATCGGGGACTCCACTATGCACAGAGGCCAATCGCTGCCGAAGTCCTGCTATTTGGAGCGGCAAGGCAGCATGTTATTGGGCTGTGCAAGTATCTTCCAGACGCATTAGACCGCACCATACGAACGACGAGTCGGGAAGAATCCGTTGCCCAATTGCTGAAAATGATGGCTGGACATGCCAAGCATCATTTGCGTGCTATCGAGCGAATTTGTGAGCTGCATGGGGTTCGTAGGTAAGGGATACATGCTCAGGGAACTGCCTGCCGCCTAATTCAGCTATAGTAAATCTTTCTATATGTGCCCTATCCCAACTTATGGTAAGTTGGATACAACAAGAAAGTTACCCAAGAAGGCAGTAGGGAGTCGATTAAGTGATTAAGCATCTAAAGGATTGGATTGTAGAGGCGGATATAGCAAGTATGCAAGCGGCCTTGGAGACAGGCTCAGTAACCTCGGAGGAGCTTGTTCGTGTATATCTAGAGCGAATTAACAAGTATGATTCTACCATTAATTCAATCTTAGAAATCAATCCCGACGCGATTCAAATCGCAAAGGACTTAGATCAAGAACGCAAGGAATCAGGGAGCCGAGGGAACTTGCACGGGATACCGATTCTTCTAAAAGATAACATCGATACACACGATAATATGCATACAAGTGCTGGCTCGATTGCGCTGGCGGATTCGTATGCGGCTAAGGATTCATTTGTAGCCGCGAAGCTGCGAGCGGCAGGTGCCGTTTTGATGGGAAAAACGAATATGTCGGAATGGTCGAATTTTATGTCTAGCTCCATGCCTGCAGGATATAGTTCACGCGGCGGGCAAGTGCTTAACCCTTATGGTCCCGGGGAAATGTTCGTGAGCGGGTCTAGCTCAGGTTCGGCGGCTGCAGTAGCTGCAAATCTAGGTGCTGCTTCGATAGGAACAGAGACAGCAGGTTCTATTGTTGGACCGGCAAGTCAGCATTATGTCGTGGGGATCAAGCCTACTGTTGGTCTAGTGAGCCGTGCGGGTATTATTCCGATTTCAAGCAGCCAGGATACCCCTGGGCCAATAGCGAGGACAGTGAAGGATGCTGTTATTTTGTTAGGGACATTAACGGGTTCTGATAGCGAGGACCAGGCTACGTTAGCGAGCAGTAAAGTGACATTACAAGACTACACACCGTTTTTTGATGCGAGTTTTATACGACAGGCCAGAATCGGTATACCGCGGCATTACTATCAACATTTGGACAAGGAAAGACTAGCCATTATGGAAGCCGCCATTGCAACCCTGACCATGGAAGGCGCAACAATCGTAGATCCAGTTAGCTTACACGTGGAACAGCAAAACTGGAACAATGATGCCATCACGTATGAATTTAAAAAAGGCTTGAATGCCTATTTATCGCGGCTGGCTGAAGACATACCTGTTCACTCTTTGGAAGAGCTGATTGCGTATAACCACAACCATGCAGAGGCTGCTCTGCAATTCGGGCAGGACACACTCGTTCGCTCACAAGAAACGACCTTGACGGAGGAAACCTATCTACAGAAGATACAAGCATATAGGGAACTGCCTCTCCAGCAAGGAATCGACTATGCACTAGATAGGGACGACTTGGATGCACTCTTGCTCCCAGGAGATGTGGATGGCCTGTATATCGCGGCGCGATTGGGCTACCCGTTGATTTCGGTTCCGGCCGGATATGCCGAAGAGGGAGTTATCGACGCGCGTGGGCAATCGACCAAGGGGCCTTTTGGTGTTGTTTTTTCAGGCAGAGCCTTCAGTGAGCCTACTTTGATCAAAATAGCCTACGGCTTCGAGCAAGCTACCCATCACCGTGTTCCGCCTGATTTAGGATAAGAAGAATGTGAGAGAGCAACATGTTTAGCTTAAAAATACAACAACAGATCTATCCAATAGTGGTACGAAAGTTTCAGGGAGAGTTTAGTCGGAAAAACCAACTAACTCGGAGGAAGCGTAGGGAAGATTCCGAAGCTCTCGCGCATTATTAGCCAAACACAAAGAACCCGAAGACCGTATTTCCTTAGAAATAGGTCGAACGGGCTCTTTGTGTTGGTCCCTCTAACGTGTGGGAGGAGAGGGGGAAATTCTAACTACTTGTTTTCCGCATCATACTCGCTGGCGAATTCGGCCAGGGCTTTCACCTTACCATGTGGTGGATGTTGAGCTTGTTTACGACCCTTCCATGCAGCTTCTTGGCGGCGCTTCGAGTGGCTCATAGCTGAAAACCTCCTGTGGCATGCGGATGGTGTTGCACTAATAAAATGCGATAGATGACTATATTTTATGCAACCATTACACTTGCTTTTACGAAAAAACTCCACCAGACCAATGAAGGTCTGGTGGAGTTGTGTGCAACGATACTATTCTGTAGCAACGGATTGGTCAGCTTGCATGTTGACCGGGGAGATCCGGATGAAGTTAGCTTCTAGATTGCTTAGCAAACCTTCGATTTTCGCTGCGGCTTCGGATTGACCGGAGTTCGCAAGCTCAGCGTGGTATGCCGTGAGCAATTCAGTTAGATCTTTTTTACTTTGAAGGCCAATAGGCTCAAGTTTAACTTTAGCGCCTTTAGCGATACGACGTTCAATAGCTGCTTGATCAAGACCCATTTCTGGCACTAGACGTTGGTAGATAACCCCACCTGTCATACCTGCACAGATCCATGGACCTGGATCGCCCATAACAACGGCACGGCCGTTTGTCATGTACTCGAACGCGAAGCCTTTGAGGTTCGCACGAGCGGCTAGACCACCAAGCTCATCTTGTAGAGGTGTTGTGATCTCGCCGCCGAATACAACGTCAGCACCGGAGAAACGGATACATGCACGAGTATCTGCGCTGCCTTGAATCAAGAACAAACCTTTTTGAGCGCCGTAACCGAATGATTTACCAACGCTACCATTGATGAAGGTATTGTTTTTGCCAAGTGATTTCACGATAGCTACTTTACCACCAAAGGCCATTTTACCAAGACCGTCTTCAGCACCGCCGTGTACTGTAATGTCTACGCCACGCGCGTTGAATGCGGCAAGACCGTTACCAGGAACGGAACCATCGATCAAGTTAAGTGCAACGGATGGAAGCTCATCGTAGCTGCCGTTGAAACGGTCTCTTACGCGATGGCTGGAATAACGAGTTCCAAGGATACGGGACTCAGCATCCACTTTGGACCAGTTGCGAACGACAGGACCATCGAACGAAACGGAATCTGGGAAGAATTCCAAACCTTCTGCACCAGCCGCGATCCGGATATCGGACGAAACTGCTGCTTCTTCAGCGGCTCTTGTCTCTTCAGAGATGAACTGAAGTGGAGCTGGACGAAGAATGTCGGACAGATCAATACGCTCGATGTGGCTGATTTGCTCCAAAAGATCAGAACGGCCAACAAGTTCTTGTAAACTTTTGAAACCAAGGGAAGCAACGACTTCACGTACTTCTTCACCCATCGAACCGAACAAACGAACCAAGCTGTCAACAGCTAGATCGAATTGACGAGGTACGAAACGGCGAAGACCTTTTTCTTCGGCTTCTTCCATGGAATCGATTTGTGTTGCGATACCAACGTGACAAGTGTCTAAGTGACAACCACGACATGTTGTACAACCGATGGATTGCATAGCGATACTACCGAAACCAGCACGGTTCGCACCAAGCATAACCATTTTAACAACGTCAGCGCCTGATTTCAGACCGCCATCGGACCATAGCTCAACGCGGTGACGAAGACCAGCTTCAATCAAAGCAACGTGAGCAAGCTTCGTACCAATCTCCGTAGGAAGACCAACGTGCGTCAAGGAGTGAATACGTGCCGCACCTGTACCGCCGTCGAAACCGGAAAGCGTAATAACGTCAGCACCAGCTTTGGCCACACCAACGGCAATCGTACCGATACCAGGAACAACTGGGATTTTTACGATGATTTTGGCTTTACGACCGCTGCCTTCTTTAAGCTCGGAAATGATTTGCGCCAAATCCTCGATGGAGTAGATATCGTGGTTATTGGACGGCGAGATCAAATCTGAACCGATTGTAGCGTTACGAGCTTCAGCGATTTTCGCTGTAACTTTGGAACCTGGTAAGTGACCGCCTTCACCTGGCTTTGCCCCTTGACCGATTTTGATCTCAAGGAAAGCTACTGCGTTAGCAAGCTCAATGTTAACACCGAAACGTCCGGAAGCGACTTGCGCTCCGCGCGTTCTTTTGTAACGGCCAAGCATATCTTTAATCTCTCCGCCCTCGCCGTTCATGGTAACCATGTTCAGACGTTCGCCGGCTTCAGCGTAGGCACGGAAAGCTGTTTCATTTTGTGAACCGAAGGACATCGAAGAGATCAACATCGGCAAGGAATGACCGCCAATGGAAATATCAACTTGCGACGGATCGAGTGGTTGACGGCCATCGCTAATTGCTTTGAAGCCCGCAATGTGACGAATGGAAATTGGGTTCTTCTTCTCTTCTTCACGCAGTTTGTCGCGGTAGTCGCTGTAAGGAGCAGCTCCTGATGCAGCATCGCCTAGCGCTTTCCACATACGTTGGAAGAAACGGAAGTTTTTCGCTGCTTTCGCTTTCGGATTGATGAAATCTGTGTAACGAGCTTCAGCTTCAGCTTCAAGCTGAGCAAAGCCAGTACCTGCTTTTTCACTACCAAGGTAGTTCACGATATCCAGCACCTCGGAAACTTCCGGATGGAAGCCGATGGAGGAGAAGAAACGTGTATACCCGCGAAGCTCATGCGTACCGATAGTTGAAATGACTTTTTCAAGTCCTTTCGTAAGTGCCGCGTATACTTTACGTGCTGCTGCTGCGTTGCCTTCTTTGTCAGAAGCAGTCGAAAACAGCAAGTAAGGTGAGATCACGTCTGCACCAAGACCACAAGCTACCGCGATATCATGCAGACTGCGAATAGCAGCTGAACGAAGGATCAATGTAACTTGACGGCGTAAGTTGTCGCCGAAACCGAGTTTCTCTGCACGAAGTGCGATATCGATTTTGGATACTGCAAGGTGCGGATCAAGCCACAAGCGGTCGTTTTGGTGAGCTTCTGCATCGTCCAAGACGAGAAGAACAGAGCCATTACGAGCTGCAGAGATTGCATCTGCTGCAAGTTGGTTCAAGCCGTCTTTTAGTGAAGTCCCTCTAGCGAAAGTTGTGGATAGAACAGCTACTTTGTTATCGCCTTGTGCACGGAATTGTGCGAGCAATTGCTCGAATGATGGCTGAGATAGTTTTTCTTCGCTGCCTACACCGTTCGTTCCTTCAAGAACAAGAGGAGCAAGAAGTTCAAGACGAAGGTTGCTATCCACCTGTGCAAATACCGGAAGACGAGCTCCAGCAATAACACGTGTTGAGAAATGCTCCATTTCACGGTCACGGTCAATAGCCGGATTCGTTACTACAGCAACACTTTCTTTAATGAAGTCAGGCACGTTCTGGCGTTCCCACGCAAGAGCGGCATGAGGGGAATCATGACCCAATGAACGAATTGGCTCAGCGCCTGTTTCGGACATGGATTCAATGTGTGAAATACCGTCGCGGTCCCAACCGAATGCACTATACACTTGATCAGTTGTAACAATATTCTCATTAAGTTCAGCTTCGGTATTCGTTTGAGCAGGGTTCAAATAGGAGCGGAGACCGCCAATATTTACACGCTTGCTTACACGCTCATACACGAGGGTTTGAACTTCATGATAAGGAATTACTTGAATGTGCTCGCCTGGTGTTAGAACAACACCGACTTTCTCACCTGGTGCGATCGGCTTCGGATCAGCAACCATTTCGCCAACCGTAATAACACCTTGCTCCGATGAGAAGTACAGGGACGTATCACTTTCAACCATCCAAACAGGACGAAGACCTAACGCATCTACGCTGAAAATACACTCGTTACCGTAACGGGAAACGATACCTGCTGGACCTTGTGCAAAGTGGCCCCATACTTGACGGTAGTACACATAAAGATCTTGAAGTTCCGGACGGAACTGTTTCATCTCATTAATAATAGGAGGGAACACCATTTCCATCGCTTCGAAAAGGGACAATCCAAAACGGTGAATGAACGTTTCGATCGTTCTGTTCATGTCTTGGGAGTCAGACCCGCCGCTTACAAGCGGAACGCCAACCATGTCAGCTTCAAGACGAAGTTTTTTCACCGTGTTAATTTCGCCGTTATGTCCAAGAAGGGAGAACGGTTGAACGCGGAAGAAGCTGGACAATGTGTTCGTGGAATAACGGTTATGACCAATCGTTACTTGGGACGCAAATAAAGGATCACGCAAGTCGTTAAAATATTTAGGTAGGATGCTAGCTGCACCTAGTACTTTGTAGGCAGATGTTACATTGCTAAGTGTAGCAACATGCACGTTGTAACGATCTTCAATCGCAATATGCAGTTCATAAAGGTGATCGGCAACTTGACCTTCGGTCTTATTGCTGATGGCTGCAATTTGCCAGAACGTAGGCTCATCGAGCAAACCATTAGCGCCTAAGGAGCCGCTGTCAACTAGGTTTTCTTGCTCTAGAATAATGGATACATCATGGGAGGCAAATAGCTCACGAATGCCGTTTTGAATCTCAGTAACAGTCAAATCCAACTTGCGTGGAACAAAGATATGTCCAACAGAAAAACGGTTGTCATAAGCAAGTTTGCTGTCCAGACCCGCATCTGTTAACTTCTTTTCCCAAAGCGCACGTGGAATATCTGTTAGAATACCGCAACCATCGCCTTCACCATTGATAAATCCAGAACGATGTTCCATTTTTACAAGGGCATCAATCGTCTTTTGGATGTTATCGCGGGAAGGATGACCATTCTTCTCAATAATACAAATAATACCGCAGCTGTCGTGTTCGGTTCCTAGTAGATCTTGAAAACGGCCTTCATTACGCATAATTTCATTCATTGCTCTGGTCAGTCGCCTGACCGTCACCCCCCATACAAAATTAAACTCCTCTTGCTTTCGCTTCTTGCATTCTGGCACCGATGAAACTGCTAGCTATCGCATTTCCTAAGGAAAATCCACATTGTGGCTCAAAACCGAAATATGCATAATCATGTATAAAGATGCAATATAACTGAATATCATACCAATTTACAGGAGGTATAACTCTTGCAAATTGGCATAAATCGACACGTAGTAAAGTAAGGCACCACACACAAAAATCCGCATAGTATTTGTAAATCATGCCCTAACTTTCTAGGAAAATACTGTGAAACCGAGCGATTTCTCTAAAAGGGTAAAAGTAATCTTAGAATAGCATGAAAAAGTTCATCCGACAATACTTGCAGACGCAAATCACAAATGTAAGCGTTATCTTTTCTGTATATTGGTGAATAAAAGTATAATTCTAACAACTCATGTAAGGGTATAAAGACGAACGAACTATAATCCATACAGGATCATAGTTCGTTTTTGGGACAATCAGCGTGTTTTCATTATTTGGAAAGCTTGGTCTGCAGCCTCGAGCGTTTGAGCAATATCAGCCTCTGTGTGGGCAATGGTCATGAACCAAGCTTCGTATTTGGAAGGGGCTAAGTTAATGCCTTGCTCCAACATAAGTCGGAAGAAATCAGCGAAGCGTTCGCCATCGGTATCTTGCGCTTCCTCATAATTGGTGATCGGATGATTACAAAAATGAGTAGAGAAGGCGCCGCCGATGCGGTTCAGCGTCAAGGCAATACCATGGCGGGCGGCGGATTCGGAGATGCCATTCGCTAGTGTTGCACCAAGCTGTTCAAGCTTGGTGTAAACCCCCGGCTGCTGGAGCACCTCCAAGCAGGCGATACCGGCGGAGATGGAGGCGGGATTTCCCGCCATTGTGCCGGCTTGATACGCAGGTCCGAGCGGCGCGACCTGCTCCATCACTTCCTTGCGGCCCCCGTAGGCCCCGATCGGCAGCCCGCCGCCGATCACTTTGCCGAGGGCCGTCAGGTCCGGTTCGACGGCGGCGAAGCGCGCCGCCGTTGTGGGGCCTCCCTCTAGAATAGGGAGGCCATCATAGGTCTGTGCCGTTCCGTAATGGAATCGGAACGCTGTGATGACCTCGTCGTAGATGACGAGGGCGCCGTGCTTGCGAGCAGCAGCGCAGAGCTGCTCGAGGTAACCGGCATGGGGCATGACCATGCCGAAGTTGCCGACGATGGGCTCGACCATCACCGCGGCAATGTCTTCACCCCAACGCGCAAGCGCGGCCTCTAGTGCCGGGATGTCGTTGAATGGCACGGTGATGACCTCTTGCGCGATGCTTGCCGGCACGCCTGCGCTGTCCGGCGTGCCTAGCGTGGACGGCCCGGAGCCGGCCGCAACCAGCACGAGATCCGAGTGGCCGTGGTAGCACCCGGCAAACTTAATGATCTTGGTGCGCTTCGTGAACGCGCGCGCCACGCGAATCGTCGTCATCACGGCCTCGGTGCCGGAGTTGACGAAACGCACTTTGTCGAGCGAGGGAATCGCCGACTTTAGCATTTTGGCGAACTCGATCTCGAGTTCGGTTGGGGTGCCGTACAGCGTGCCGTTCTGTGCGGCGCGGATAATCGCTTCGGTCACGTGCGGATGCGCGTGACCGGTAATGATCGGGCCATAGGCGGCGAGGTAGTCAATGAAGCGATTCCCGTCTACGTCCCAGAAGTGTGCGCCTTGCGCACGCTTCATGAAGACGGGGGCGCCGCCGCCAACGGCTTTGAATGAGCGGGAAGGGGAATTGACCCCGCCGACGATGTGTTTCAGTGCTTCTTGATAGAGGAGTTCGGATTGCTTGCGTTCCATGACGATATCATTCCTTTATATGTAGTAGTGGTTGAATTTTTTAAATAGCGGCCTGCGTCAAGCTAAGGGGAACGAGAGGACACATCGCCCATCGCGACCATCGGCCCCGTCGCACCATCGAGACCCCTCACACCAATTCGGCCAGCTAACAAATTACGAATGACAAAATTCCACTTTTGTCATTCATGATAATTTTCAATAGCTATACACTGCCCCGGCGAGCAGGTTCGTAATGACGGAATCTGAGATGGGATCGGGAAGCCTTGGGTCTTGGCGATTCGTATTCGGGCAGCTAACAAATTACGAATGACAAATTTCCATTTTTGTCATTAACGATAATATTCTAAAGCTATATACCACCCTAGTGAGCAGCTTTGAAGTAACGGAATCTGGCCATAAGGCATTCGTTCCACTCGGTGCGAATGCTCGCTCATACAAAAAATAAGAGTGGATACCCACTCTTATTATCCGTGTTTCATGCTATGCTCTCACATGTTCCTATTTCACCGTTTTCCCAGCAACCTTCGGCGTTGGAGAAGGTGACGGCTTGGTTGGTCCTGTATCAGCTTCAGCTATACCCGCAAAAAGGTCTTTCATATACTTTTGAAGCTTCAGCTTATCCGCTGTAATGACAGAGGCGCCGCGGATTGTTTTCTCCATCAGTAAGTCTGATGGGGGAAGCTGTGAAGTGATGATACCGTCAGCTTTGGCTTCATAACCAAGGCTTCCAAGCTTGAGCATGTCCGTAACGCTAAGATTCGTATCAATATACGGATCGATTGCATTTAGAATGCGCGGGAGCTTGATCAGCGATGAAGTGGATTGCATTTTAGCCGCAACAGCTGTCAGGAACTTTCTTTGTCTCTCCGTTCGGGAGAAGTCGGACAAGGCATCATGGCGGAAGCGCACATATTGCAGGGCTGTTTTGCCATCCAGATGCTGCTGCCCCTTTTTCAAATTAATGTCGTACACATGGTCATCTTCGGAGTCGGAATATTTCATATCCTTCTCCACATCAATATCAATTCCGCCAACCGCATCGATCAATGCGATGAAACCTTTGAAGTCGGTGTACACGTAATATTGAACGGGAATGCCAAGCAAATCGCTAACGGTTTTCATGGCCAAATTAGGACCGCCAGTCGTAATCGCTGTATTAATCCGATCTTCGCCTTCGCCGGGGATTTTCACGTAGGTGTCCCGCAGAATCGAGAATAGATGAGCCTTCTTCGTGACCGGATCGAGGGAGGCTAGCATAATACTGTCTGATCTTGGCAACTCATTCTTCACCATGCCACGAGAATCGCCGCCTAACAGCAAAATGTTCACCCGCTGCTTGCTTTCCCATTTCGGTGGTGTGTATTTATCTCCATCCTTCAACACGCTGCTCGGGATTAAGCTTGTGCTTCCACTACCTTTTCCATCACTATTGTCTGATTTATGAGAGATATTATTAGCGAAGCTGTAGAAGGCGTAAGAATAATAGCCGGCGACCACCAAAAGCAGCATGACGATCAGGAGCATGGTCCGTTTGAAGATTTTCATACTATGTAAGCTCCTCTCCAAGGTAAAATGCAGCGATATTTAAAGGCAAATAAGATACCTGTTAATCTGTACTTTTTTTTCTTACAGAATTGGGGTATTATGAGCTTGTTGTACGGTTGTATGAAACATCATTATGATCCATATTATAGATGCTACGAAACTTCGATAGCAAGTTGTGACGAATGTTGCCGTAATCTGTAACCGAGACGACGAAGTCAGGGGGGAAGACGCATGTTAGCCATAGATGTTCAAATGCTGCGCAAAGAATTTCAAGTTCAGCAAAGCCGCGGTGGCCTCAAGGGGGCCATGCAAGATTTATTCAAACGTGAGTATAAGCAAATTACAGCTGTGAAGGACATAAGCTTTCAGATTCCTAAAGGCGAAATTTGTGGATATATCGGTGAAAATGGTGCCGGGAAATCGACGACGATCAAAATGTTGACGGGTATTCTCGTACCTACGTCCGGTCACATCAAAGTGAATGGCTATGTGCCTTTCAAAGAGCGGGAGAAATTCGTCGCTGGGATCGGTGTTGTTTTCGGTCAGCGCAGCCAGCTCTGGTGGGATATTGGTGTTGTTGAGTCGTTCCAGCTGTTGAAAAAGGTGTACCGTGTGTCCGAAGCCGATTACAAAAAACGCCTCGACGAGCTCGTCGACCGTTTGCAGCTGTCGGATCTTCTATCACGACCTGTCCGTAAGCTGAGCTTAGGTCAGCGGATGCGCTGTGAATTAGCGGCTTCCTTGCTGCATAATCCTGAAATTTTATTTCTGGATGAACCAACCATCGGCCTCGACATTGTTGTAAAAACAGAGATCCGCGAGTTTCTGAAATCGCTCAATCAGCGATACGAGACGACAATTCTGCTGACAACGCATGATTTGCAAGACATCGAAGCATTATGCTCCCGTGTTATTATGCTAGATGACGGCCGAATTATTTATGATGGCGGTCTAGAAGAGCTTAAAGCCAGATGGGGCAAAGGAAAAGAAGTTGTGCTGCAGTTCGAGCATCCAACAACTTTAGCACGACTTCAAGAGTTGACTCTTGGCTTGGATGTAGCTTGGCAGCTTGAGAATGAGCTATCCGCCAAGGTGTTCATTCCTTATGAAAGAGCGAACATCTCGGATGTGTTAAGCCGCGTCGTTGGCGTGCTGCAAATCCAAGATTTCAAGATTAATGAAACGAATACGGATGATATTGTCCGTGAAATTTATAAATCAGGCTCGGCCGAAGTGAAACGTTTGGAGATTGATCAGCCAGAGGGAGTTACGATCCATGCATAAAGCTTATATAGAAGTTATACGCATGCGATTTCTCATGATGCTCGCTTATCGGGTGAACTATTACAGCGGGATCCTGATCTATGCGCTTAATATTGGCTCGTACTATTTCGTATATAAAGCAATTTATGGCGATCAAGCTGTCATCGGTGGTCTTACCCTCGGTCAAATGACAACCTATGTGGCGATTTCCTGGATGGGCCGCGCTTTTTACTTCAATAACTTAGATCGTGAAATTGCGAACGAGATTCKGGACGGCAGCGTAGCGATTCAATTCATCCGGCCTTACAATTATATTTTTGTGAAAATGATGCAAGGCTTAGGTGAAGGTGTATTCCGTCTTCTGCTTTTCACGACACCTGGCATGATCCTGATCTGGCTTCTGCTTCCGATTCAGTTCCCAACAGATCCAAGCTTGTGGGTCATCTACTTAGTGATGTTGTTCTTCAGCTTTCTGATTAATACGCAGTTGAATATCATTACGGGTTTGTTTGCCTTTTTCCTCGAAAATAATGAAGGCCTTATGCGCATGAAGCGCGTAGCGGTGGACCTTTTTTCAGGGCTCATTATTCCGATTTCATTCTTCCCAGGATGGTCCAAGTCCATTCTGGAGTGGCTGCCCTTTCAGGCGATCACTTATCTACCCAGCGCAGTGTTTACCGGTAAAATAACGGGCAACGCGATACTCCAAAACTTTGGCGTACAAGTACTCTGGTTCCTGCTCCTTATTATTCCGATCTATGTGCTGTGGGTAAAATCCAAAACACGTCTATTCGTACAGGGAGGGTAACGCATGTTCTATATCACCCTCGTTTTCGATTATTTCAAAAACTACATGAAAACAAGGCTCACCTACCGATCCGATTTTTGGATTGAAGTGCTGTCCGACTTGTTGTTCAATGGGTTGAATCTATTCTTCATTCTTGTCGTCTTTCTGCAAACGCAATCGTTAGGCGGCTGGAATCAAGAACAAATTTTGTTCATCTACGGTTATTTTATGATCCCATATGGCATATTTATTTCCTTTTTTAATCTGTGGGGCTTTAGCGAGCGCTACATTGTCAAAGGGGAAATGGATCGTATCCTAACGCGGCCGGCATATAATCTATGGCAGCTTATGCTCGAAAATCTCGATCCTGCTTCCATGTTCAGTGCATTGGCAGGTTTGGTCGTTATGATCTACTCCTGGGTGCAGTTGGATCTGCCGTTCCACTGGCATGATCCGCTGATCTTCATCGTCATGGTGGTAGGCTCGATCCTTATTTATGCAGGAGTATACATCTCACTGACCTCCTTAGCCTTCTTCTCCGACGCGCCAACAGGCATCTTGCCATTGATTTGGAACATTCAGAACTATGGTCGTTATCCAGCGACGATTTACAATAAGCTGCTCAGAAGTATTCTGACATGGATACTACCGTTTGCTTTTGTTGGCTTTTATCCAGCCGCCTATTTCATTGATCCAGACAACTGGAAGTGGTTCGCTTTGCTAACCCCTGTGGTTGGTATTGCGTTCAGTGCGCTGGGCATCACAGTGTGGAACATTGGCGTGAAGCGCTATCGCGGTGCAGGTTCATAGCTCTAATCATAAGGCCGTCCTACAAGGTAAATAACCTTGCGGGACGGCCTTATATCATTTAGCTGGCAGAAACTTTGAAAAAACATCATTCACTATCCAAAATTGTTTCGGAAGGAGATTCTACGCTTGGGAGCGACTGCTCAATAGACGCGGTCGAAATTCGCCGTTTCGGCGCCTTCTTCGCCTTCGAGCAAGTCAAATCATACTTGCGGCCATTGGCTCTGCCGAATCGGACGATTTTGCGGATGATGGTTTGATCCGCGAGCTTGGTGAAGGGACAGGGATCAGGTCGCGTGTTCACCTCGAGGATCCATGGCTTTAGCTGTTGATCGACGGCGATATCGATGCCGAGTTCATTCATGGAGGGAAAGGAGCGGCTTATTTGACCTGCGGTTAGGTAGGATATTCTTTCCATCTCGCGCGTAAGAATAGACGTTGCTTGGACACCGAATCGGGGTGCCAAGAGGTCATGAGGACTGTAGATCGTGCCCCCTTGACTGCCATTGGTGACAGCTTTCTGTGGGTGAGCGACCCTGGCTGCCGTCCCCGTACATTCCCATTTCCCCGAGGGGTTTCGCTGAATCATGACACGAAAGTCATAGGGATTGCCCTCATGCGTCAGCACGTGAATACCTTTCTGGATGAGATAGCGCTTGGTGCCGCAGCGGTGCCCCAGGGACTGGTACAACTTTTCAAATGTCGGAAAACGGTAAATGTTCACCCCGCTTTGATAGCGATAGACTCCTCCTCGTTTCTCAACGCGCATAACGCCTATCCCAAGGGAACCGATGTCGGGTTTAACATAGAGCATACCGTGCTGGGTGAGCATGGCAGATAGTCTACTGCGACCAAAAGGATGCGTAATAGGCACATGCTTGCGCAGTTTTACATTGCGAAGCATGACGCGTGTTTTGATCCATTTGCTTGAAACGGCCTTTAGTGAACTTGTCATGGTGACGATCCTCTCTAACCGAGTTTGGCGTTTCATTATTTCAATATGATATGAGCGACACTGGAGGCGGGTGAACAGGGAAATGATTTAGGCCATTAGGAAAAAAGAACGATGGGCGAGAAGGGCGCATAGAATATGTAGTCAGGTGGAATTTGGGCTACAGGTGCAGTTAGTAGAGCTGAGAGGAGGAGCCGCACGTCTATGCGCATAAAGGAAGTTATACAAAAGATGAAGCGGCAATTTCCTTGGTTGCTGCCAGGACACGATCAGGAAGAGCTTGCTGAACTACCGCTAGTGTCAGCCGGCTTGTTGGAATCCTATTACTACATTGATACGAATCCATGTCTGCAGGTTGAGGAAATGAATCGGTATCAAACGTCAGGAACAAGTTCGAAGCGGCGGAAGACGATTTTTTACTCCCAATCAGATGAAGAAGCTTATCTGCGAATTAAACTGGACGTTTTCCGAACTATTCTGGAAGGCGCACGTTATCGGACTGCGATGGCAGACATGGGTACGGGGCACGCGGAGGCAACGGCCGTCGAGGTATTTCGCGAGCTCGGCATGGAGGTGGAATCGGTATCCTTTCGGCTTCCGATCGAGGGGCATATTGAGCGGCTTCAAAGCTTTAGACCCGAGGTGCTGTATACGATGCCGTCCATTTTGGATCGGATTATGCAAGCGTCGGAGAATCCTGCGGGCTATGGCATCCAGCATGTCATTCTAGTTGGGGAGATTGCTTCGCCGGGATGGAGACAACGCACGGCTGAAAGACTGGGGATAACCGAAACGCATATCACCGATACTTACGGATCGATCGAAATAGGGACCATTGCCTACTTTTCACACGATTATGGTAGGTATTTGTTTGTGGAGGGCATCATGGCAGAGGGGATCAAAGCAGAGCTGCTAGAAGGCGATTTGGAGCCGCTGCCGGATGAGTTGGAGCAAGTTCTGGTCCTCACCTCAACTGTAAGGGACGCATTCCCTGCACTGCGTTATGTCACCTACGATGTTGTGCGTGATTTGAAAGTCATTGATGTCGAAGGCGTTCCCACGCAGAGCTTTCAGAGCATTGTAAAGCGAATAGGCCCCGACTTAAAACATGGGGAGAAAATTAGTATCTATGACATCGAGGATGTCGTCTATCGTCATCTGCGTGAAGCCAGCGTTCGTGTACAGGTTAGTGGCAATGCATTGACTGTTTATGTCTTCAGTGCACTGGCAACACCAGCCATTCTGAGCAGCATTC
Source organism: Paenibacillus sp. 01T442 (assembly GCF_056398345.1). Classification (NCBI taxonomy): domain Bacteria; kingdom Bacillati; phylum Bacillota; class Bacilli; order Caryophanales; family Paenibacillaceae; genus Paenibacillus; species Paenibacillus sp. 01T442. The sequence continues at coordinate 2,694 of NZ_JBFTPF010000002.1, read as the reverse complement.
GTGCGGATGTGGAAAGCTGCATTCCAGCTATCGGCATGATGATTCAGGCGAAGCTTTTGGATGGTATCCAAGTTATCGGGGGCACCTATGAGGATTCACAGAACCGCACCTCCGTAAAAAATAAAAAGATTTTTTACACGTAAAGGAGGGGAAGCGAATGGAGCTTGAAGGAGGTATTGTCCAAGCGATCGGGCATACGCCGCTTATTCGGCTATCGCGTTTGTTTAAGGATCAACCCTTTGAGGTTTATGGCAAAATGGAGTGGATGAACCCCGGCGGCAGCGCAAAGGATCGGCCAGCTTTGTTCATGCTGCGGGAGGCGATTCGCCGTGGTGAGGTGACGAGCGAGAGTGTCATCGTGGAGTCTAGCTCCGGCAATTTGGCGATAAGTCTCGCTCAACTTTGCCTCTATCTCGGACTTCGCTTCATCTGCGTTGTCGATCCGCGTACGACACAGCAGCATTTGCAAATTATCCGCAGCTTCCATGGGGAGATCGACCTCGTTTCCGTGCCGGATGAGGCGACGGGCGAGTTTCTGCCAGCACGCATCCGGCGGGTAGCAGAGCTGGTGAGTCAAATCCCGAATGCCTACTGGACGAATCAGTATGGAAGTCCAGACAATGCGCTGGCTCATAGCGAGACTACGATGCGGGAAATTGGTGAGCAGTTAGGCGAGGTTGACTATTTATTTTGCGGCGTTAGTTCGTGTGGAACGATTCGAGGGTGCATGGAGTACATCCGCAGTCGCGGTTGGTCGACACAGATCGTGGCGGTGGATGCCGAAGGCAGCGTTATTTTTGGCGGGGAAAAAGGTTCGAGGAAATTTCCMGGACTAGGCGCAGGTATCACACCTGGCTTGCATCGGCATGATGTTGCGGACAAAGTCATCTACGTATCCGATAGGGATTGTGTGGAGGGCTGCCGCGCATTAGTTCGTGAAGAAGCCGTTCTAGCTGGCGCTTCCTCCGGAGGCGTTATTTCGGCGATACGCAGAATGAGCAGAATGATTCCCTCAGGAGCCGTTGTTGCGGCGATTTTGCCGGACCGTGGTGAACGATATTTGAATACGGTGTACAACGATGAATGGGTTGGGCGAGAGATAGGGTATGCACCGAGTAACTAGCATGGGAGACTAGCGGATGTTGTATTTACAGGATGACCATATCCGAGAGATCGGAATCGATTGGAAGAAGCTAACTGACATCATTGAAGATGTCGTTGCTATACAGGATAACGGGGATTGTGCTCATCCCTTGAAGCCATACTTACGTTTCCGCGATCCGAAAAACCGGATTATTGCAATGCCTGCTTATGTAGGCGGTAACATCAATATTTCGGGCATTAAATGGATTGCGAGTTTTCCAGACAATCGCCTTAAGGGACTTCCCCGGGCTCATAATACGTTGATTCTGAATAAACCGACGACAGGTGAGCCACTGGCATTTATCCACAGCGGACTGTTAAATGGTCTTCGGACCGCAGCGGTGAGCGGTGTGATGTTGAGTCAATTTGTGATGTTCAGGCAGCCTGACCGTTTACGCATTCACTTAATCGGGTGGGGACCCATTGGGCGGCTGCATCTGGATATGTGTGTCGCTTTATTTGGCGAGTGGATTGAAGAGGTTCGGATTTATGATCTGAATGGTGTCGAGCTGGGGACGATTCCGGCAGCTATTCAGAGTAGGACGCAAGTGATTAATGATTGGCGCACAGGCTATCGCGAGGCGAATGTTATTATGACGTGCACAGTGTCAGCGGAGAGGTACATTGATGAAGCCCCGCCTCGCGGAGCGCTCCTGCTCAATGTCTCCCTCCGGGACTATAAACCGGAAAGCGTTGCTGACGTGAAAACGATCATTGTGGATGATTGGCGCGAAGTATGCCGTGAGCGGACAGATATTGAGCAGCTGCATCACCTGTATGGCTTACAGGAGTCGGACGTACACACCTTAGCCGATGTAGTGCTTCGTGACCAGTTGGCTAGTGTGGAAACGCAGGAGCCTGTTTTTTTCAATCCGATGGGCTTAGGCATCTTCGATGTTGCCGTTGCAGGCTACTATTGGAGGGAAGCGTTGCGGCTACAAAAGGGAGTTACGTTAGAGGGAAGTAAGTATAAATAGCCACGGGTTGTTGGTTTTTCTGGAGATGCGGAACGACGTTCTGATATTTGGCCTAGAACAGCCATTTTTAAAACGCAACGGAACGTGAGGGCGCTATTTCGCTGGAATTGCTGCTTTGTGTGCGCAATTCGAGGAAATAGCGGGTCCTCGTTCCGCAACTATTTGAAATTGCCGAAATTCACTCGAATAGTGGAATGACGTTTCGTTTCTTTTGGACATGCTGCAGGTGGTGAGGGGTGAATGTGAATGTTGGGTGATTACAAAAGTAAACAAGGGGAGTCTCGGAGGCGAGTCGCTGCAACAAAAGCGACTACTTTTTACTCTTATACACTTCTATCCACAGAGTTACCCACAAGTCCACAGGGCCTCAAGTCCCTATTGTGCATAACTTAGGCGATGCGTATTAACATATCCACATGTTGAGTTATCCACAGAAAATCGCCTGTGGATTATAAATTCGCTGGTGTGCTGCATGCAACAGTCACTCCTCCCCAACCCCAACCCAACCCAACCCAACCCAACCCAACCCAACCCAACCCAACCCAACCCAACCCAACCCAACCCAACCCAACCC